>JANOEG010000537.1:0-14600 GCA_031413095.1 Burkholderiales bacterium
GCCGTTTGCATTGCACGCCGGTGACGAGACCAGCATCGCGGCGAGCAAGAGTTTCATCGCCCAACTGCTGGCCGGCGCGCGCTGGGTCGCCGCCTGGCAGGACGACGCAGCGTGGGCCGCAGCGATCGACACGCTGCCGCAGGCACTCGCGCAAGCGCTCGCCCTCGGCGATGCGTGGGCCGAACGCGCCGTGCCTTTGCTGATCAACACGGAGCGCATGCTGATCGTCGGTCGCGGTACCGGCCTGGCCATCGCGATGGAAGCGGCGTTGAAGCTCAAGGAGGTCTGCGGAATCCAGGCCGAAGCCTTCTCCGGTGCCGAGTTGCGGCACGGGCCGCTGGCCTTGATCGAAGCCGGCTACCCGGTGCTGATCTTTGCGCCGCGCGGACCGGCGCAGGCGGGCCTGATGGCGCTGGCGAGCGACCTGCGCACACGAGGCGCGCAGGTGCTGATCGCCGGTGACGGCATCGACGTCACGCTGCCGCTGGTCAACGCCGCCGTGCCGGAGCTCGACCCGCTGTGCGCGATCCAGAGTTTCTACGTGCTCGCCGAAGCGCTGGCCCGCGCGCGTGGGCGCGACCCCGACGCGCCGCCGCATTTGTCGAAGGTCACGCGCACACGCTGAAGCGGACTTACTTGCGCGCCTTCTGCTTGCCAACGCGCTCGGCGTCTTCCAGCACTTGCGCTTCCTTGTCGTCTCGCGGCGCGGCCTTGTCGGCGGCGTCGGTGACCTTGCCGGATTTGACGAAGGCTTCAGTCGAGCGGCGGTGGCGCCGTGCGGCGGTGTAGTTGCCTTCGCCTTGCAGCGCCGAGTCCGGGGTGGGTTGGGTCTTCATCGCTGTCTCTCCTTGACGGGTGGAGACTCAAGCATCGGTGCTGCGTCATAGCGCAGCCATCGTCCTGCATGCCGCTGCGGTGTCGGCGCACGCCGACAAAAACGCGCCTACTGGATCAGACCGTTCTTCAGCGCGTAGTACGTCAGATCGCTGTTGCTGGCGAGCTTCAACTTCTCGAGCACGCGCGTGCGGTAGGTGCTGACGGTCTTGACGCTGAGGAACATGCTCTCGGCCATGTGGCCGATCGTCTCGCCCTTGGCCAGGCGCAGGAAGACCTGCAGCTCGCGCTCCGACAGTGTCTCGTGCGCCGGGCGGTCGCCGCCGGATGCCATGCCGTCGGCCAGCATCTCGGCCACGGCCGGTGTGATGTAGCGACGGCCCAGGGCCACGGTGCGGATCGCCTTGACGATCTCTTCGGGGTCGGCTTCCTTGTTGATGTAGCCGCTGGCGCCTTGGCGCAGCAGCGTGGTCGCGTAGTGCGCTTCCGGAAAACCGCTGAGGATCAGGATGTGCAGGTCAGGGAACCGGGCCTTGATCGCGGCCAGCGCATCGACACCGCCGTGGTCGGGCATCGACAGGTCCATCAACATCACGTCAGTCTCGCCGCCGCGCGCCAGCTCGAGCGCCTCGCGCCCGTTGGCGGCTTCACCGGTCACCCGAAGGTCAACGTGCTCCGACAAGAACTGCCGCAAGCCGGTGCGCACGATGGCATGGTCGTCGACGATGGCCACTCTGATCATGATGCGCTTTACCTCCTGAGGCACTCAGAGTAGCAGGCGCCTCCGGTGGTTCACATCAGACGTGTCCTACACGGCCGCACGCCGCATCGCGTGGAACGCCGCCGTGGCTGCCAGCGCGCTGGCCAAGGCGCCCCAGGCCATGTCGGCCATGGCCAGTGTCACGCTCCAATGGCGCAGCGTCGCCATGTTGGTCAGGTCGTAGGTGCCGTAGGCCACCAGGCCCAGCAACGCGCCGCGCCAGGCCGCCATCGACGGGCCTTCGGGCAGCGGCTTCAGGGCCAGCGCGACCAGGCCGGCCGGGTAGCCGAAGTAGAACAGGGCGGCTGGCAGCTTGCGCACTTCGGCCGCCATCAGGTCGCCGATCTCGCCCTGGTAGAAGTCTCGCGCAACGAACCCGAGCCAGACCGCATCGAGCAGGCCCATGACGAGCAACGCGGCGCCATAGCCGTACCACATGACACTGTCCTTGCTGAGTTTGCGACACGGCTTGCGAACACGGCGCCGAGCTTCGAGCCCAGCGCCGTGGGGCAGAGGTTACGCCAAGGTCACTGACCGAAGCGCGCACGTGCGCTGGCCACGCAAGCGTCCTTGCTGTCGCCGTTCATGGCGTCGCAGCGCTTTTGCGCCACTTCGAAATCAGCCTTCATCCTGGTGTCGTTGGCATCCTGGCGGGCCTCGGTCACGTCCTTCGCCAACTTGACACTGGCCTTGGCCTTGTCGCGAGTGGCTTTGGCTTGAGCCACGCAGACGCTCTTGGCGTTGCCGGCCTGGTCGTCGCAGACTTCCTTGGCCAGCTCGTAACGCGCCTCGTAGCGGGCCTCGTTGAGCTTGCTCCTGTCTTTGGCGTCGCCGCTGCGCTGGTATTGCAGATGGGCCATCGCGACACTTTCTTTGCCTTTCACGGTCTCGACGCAGATGTCCTTGGCGTTGCCGCTCTGTTGGCTGCACGCCTCGCGCTCGCCCTTGTAGGTGGTTTGCAGATCACTGCGTGCCCGGTCGTAGGCGCCCGGCGAGAGCGTTGCAGCGCCCGCCGCGACAAAGGCGGTGGCCAGCACGGCCGTAGCGGCCAGGCGCAAGAGGTTGGAAGGCTGGTTCATGAAGGGCTCCTTTGGGGTCGGGGGTCAGCGGTTGGGTCCGGCTTGGAAAACCTGTGCGGAAGCCTTGATGATCTGGTGCTCGCCCAGGCCGATCGGCCGCGCGGCGACGAGCGACGCCGTCAATGCCAGCAGACGCATCACCTCGCTCTCAGGGCCGTCCCAGATGTCGGCGAGCTGCGGCTGCAACGCCAACAGCACGAGGTCAGGGTCGTCGGCGCCGCCGGGGAACCACGGCCGCGCCATCGTGCTCCAGAGCTCGGCCTTGCGCTCGGCATCGTCGCTGAGGCGGGCCACACCGGCGACCGAGATGTAAACCGAATCCTCGGCGTTGCTGAAGGTCAGGTTCGACTGACGCAGTGCCGCGACAAACACGGGCGCCATCCGCTGGCGAGAGGCCAGCATCCAGATCTCGCCGTTCGCGTCCATCTCGAGCGACGTCATCGGCCGCGCCGTGATCTGGCCATGGTCGTCGGAGAACGACAGCATCGCAGTGCGCTGTCCTTCGAGATGCTCGGCCAGGCGGCGCATCTCGTCGGTGTTTTGAGGCTGCACTTTCATGGGTGGCATCTCCATTGCGTTGATGCCGTCAGTTTGCTGCGACGACGATGCGCTCTGCGTCGGATCGCGCGCGCCGCTGCGGTAGGACGATGCCTCTAACGCCTTATGTCTTTTGACACGGCGCGCGGCCCGGCCCGCTTCTACATTGCCCCGTCCAAAAACCCCACGAAGCGCTCGACCCGTGACTGCTCCGCACCACCAACTGCTGTACCTCAGCCATCTCGTTGCCGGCGTCCGCTACGACGTGTTCGCGGCCATCTGCCAAGTTTCGCGGCTTCGCAACGCCGAGCGGTCGCTGACCGGCGTGCTGCTCTTCGATGGCCACCGCTTCTGTCAGTTGCTCGAAGGCCCGCAGGTCTCGGTCGAACTCGTGCGCCAGTCGATTGCCAAGGACCCGCGGCACGAGTTCATGCACCTGCTCGTCGATCGGCCGCATACGGGGCCGGCGACGCTGAACATCTGGCAAGCCGGCTACTGCGGACCGTTCGAGCTGGACCTGCTGGTTGGCCCCGAACGCTGCGATGCCGATCAGGCGATGGCTTCTTTTCGCGCCATCCTCAGCCGCGCCGATCTTTCGCCCTGAGCATGTCCTGCACGAAGCGCAGTTTGTCGATCACGGGCGGCGGTATCAGGTAGGGGTAGCTGTCGGCCAGGCCGAGGCTGCGCGACATGGCATTCAGGAAGCGCGCCATCGGCAGCCAATGGTCGATCACCAGGTGCTCCACCGGCTCTGTGGCTGACGAGTGATCGGGCTGCACGTGCTCCCCGCCGGCCAACGACAGTTGCAACCCCCACGCCGCCGCAGTGTCCACGGCTTCAATCATCAGCAGGTAATGCGCGCAGGTCTCGGCCCAGTCTTCCCAGGGGTGCGAGCCGGCATAGGCGCTGACGAAATGCTGCTGCCAATCAGCGGCGGGCCCGCGTTCGTAGTGCTGCTGCAGCGCCACGGTGTAGTCGTTGCGCTCGTCGCCGAAGATCTCGCGAAAGGTCGAGATCTCAGGCCAGCCGTCGACGAAGCGTTGATGCAGGTAGTGGGCGAGTTCGTGGCGCAGATGGCCGAGCACGGTGCGCTGCGGCTCACCGAAACTCACCCGCGTGGCCTCGCGGTGGGCGTCGTTGGCTTCGTTCAGGTTGAGCGTGATCGTGCCGTTCTGATGGCCGCTGAACAGTGGCTCGGACGGGCCGGGCAAGGCCCAGATGAAACGCAGCCCGTGCATGTCATCGTCGCCGAGCTTGGGTGCGAAGGGCACGCCGAGCTGCAGCAGCGTGTACAGCACCTGGCGCTTGGCGGCCTCGGCGCGCGCGCGCAGGGCATCGGCGCTGACGACGCTCGACGCATCCGTCAGGCGGCAACTGCGGCAGCGCTCGATCGGGTCAATGGCTTCGATCGCCCAATTGCAGGCCTCGGTTGTCAGACGCTGAACGCACGTGCGATGGGACTCACCAACGCCCACCATCTGCATCAGGTCCGGCGCGAACGCGATCTCGCTGCCGCAGGCCAGGCAGACCGTGTTCTCGAAATAGACCTGCTGTTGACAGGCCGGGCAGGAAAACAAACGCATTCGATGTCAAGGCCAAAGCACTGTGGGATGGGTGGCATCGTATGCGACGAGTGCGACGTACGACAGCAGCGCCAATGCGGCGCACACCGCCGCCGCCATCACGGGCTTTGAAACTCGACGAGGGTTGAAGCGGATCACGATGCAAGCTCCTGCGGGCTGCTGACGGTGCTGCCCGGCGCTGAGTAAGCATGATGCGGGCCGCTCTCCGCCGCCGCTGTAGGACGATTTCCAGTTTGCGCTGCCAAGAGCACCGTCCAATGCGTGTCCTCATCCAGCGTGTCGAGATCGAGCCAGGTGCCGGCGGCCAGCGTGCGGTCGCTGCGCAGGTCAGCGCTCGCCTCGCGCACAAGCTCGAACACATGCGCGTGGCCACCCCAGCGCAGCGTCACCTGCGCCGAAGGCCACTCGGGCGGCAACATCGGTGCGAAGCGCACCAGCGCAGCGCGCCGCTGCACACCGAGCAGCGACTCGACCCCGGCGCGCAGCAGCCAGCCCGCGGCGCCGGTGTACCAGCTCCAGCCGCCCTGGCCGCGCCATGGCGCGTGGCCATAGACATCACCGGCGACCGCATACGGTTCGAGCCGGTAGGTCTTGAAGCGCTGCGCATCGTTCATGCGGTGCGCCGGGCTCGCCGCCTGCCAGGCCTGCCAGGCGCGCGCGGCATCGCCGCTTTGCGCAAACGCCATCGACGCCCAGGCGGCGGCGTGTGTGTACTGGCCGCCGTTCTCGCGCACGCCGCGTGGGTAGGCCTGGATGTAGCCGGCGTTGGGGTGCTGATCGGCCAGCGGCGGGTCCAGCAGACGCACGAGATGCGCGTCGTCGATCAGATGGTCGGCTGCCGACTGCATGGCCTGTCGTGCGCGCGCGGCGTCGCCGCCGCCGCCGGCGAGCACCGCCCAGGCCTGCGCGATCAGGTCGATCTTGCACTCGGCGTTGGCCGCCGAGCCGAGCGGGCTGCCGTCGTCGAAGAAGGCACGGCGGTACCAGGCGCCGTCCCAGCCGTGGCTTTCGATGGCGCGCAAGAGGCTCGTGCGCGCGCTGCGCCAGAGGACAGCGCGGTCACCCTCGCCGCGTTGCTCGGCCAGCGCGGCCATCGGTTCGAGCAACGAGACCTGGAACCAGGCCAGCCACACCGACTCGCCTTTGCCTTCGATGCCGACGCGGTTCATGCCGTCGTTCCAGTCGCCTGCGCCCATCAGCGGCAGGCCATGCGCGCCGAAGGCCAGGCTACGGTCGAGTGCGCGCGCGGCGTGCTCGAAGACGCTGGCGGTGTCGGCGGAGGGTTGCGGCGTTTCGTAGACGTCCTCCGCGCCCTCGGGCACGCTGCGGCCTTCGATGAACGGCGCGGGCGCGTCGAGCAGCGCCGCGTCGCCGCCGGTGTCGAGGTGGCGCAGCACGCCGGCCACTAGCCACAGCAGGTCGTCGGAGAAGCGCGTGCGCACGCCGGCGCCCGCGGGCGGGTGCCACCAATGCTGAACGTCGCCCTCGCGGAACTGGCGGCTGCAACAGAGCAGGATCTGTTGGCGCAGCAACTTCGGGTCGAGCTCGGTCAGCGCCATCGCGTCCTGGAGCTGATCGCGATAACCGTAGGCGCCGCCGATCTGATAGAAGCCCGCGCGCGCCCAAAGCCGGCACGCCAGCGTCTGGTAGCGCAGCCAGTGGTTGATCAGCGCATCGAACAGCGGATCGGGGGTGCGCACCTGCACGCCGCCCAGGCGATCGCGCCAGGCGCCGCGGGCGCGCTCGCTGCGTTGCGCCGGATCGACCGCACAGGCCTGCACCGCCAGCGCCTGTGCGGCCTCGCGGCTGTCGGCATGGCCGAGCAGCAGCGTCACGGCTTCGCTGGCGCCGGGCGCCAGATCGATCTCGATCGACAGTGCCGCGCAGGGATCCAGGCCGGTGCCGCTGCGCTGGCAGAACGCTTCGGGCACGACGCCGCGGCCACGCGCATCGAACAGCTCGCGGCGGTCGCAGGTCCAGTCGAAGGCCCAGGCCGGTTGTGCCCGGCGTGGGCGCAGCGCGAGGAAGGTCGTCGAGTCCGCGAAGCCGGTGCCGGCATCGGTCTGCGTGGCCAGCAGAGCCAGGGCAGAGCGCGCCACCGTCACGTCATCGTCGGAGCGGCTTTCGGAACACCAGGTCGGCGCGGTGGCGATCGACGAGCGATCGGCCCAGCGCGCGCCGATCTGCCATGACGCCACGGCGATCACGCGCAGACGGCGCTGCGTGCGTGTCGTCGTGCGCAATTGCAGATGCGATTGTTTGATGCGTGTCGCCGCATCGACGCAGACCTCGAGCGAGACCTCGATGCCGTCGTGCACATGCGAAACCCGCGTCCAGCCCGGTCCCTGCTCGACCGTGTAGTGAGCGGCCGCTGCACCCCACGGCGCAGGCCACGCGTTCCAGACCTGGCCGCTGTCCAAATCGTGCAGCAGCAGCCACTCGGCCGCCGGGTCGGTGAGCGGATCGTTCGACGGCGGCGTAAGTTGCAGCAGGCGGCTGTTGTGGGCCCAGCAGTGGCCGCCGCCGGCTTCGGTGACATGGGCGCCGAACTCCGGGTTGGCGAGCACGTTGGCCCAGGCGCGTTGCGGCCTCAGCACGGCGCTGACGGTGAAGCGGCAGGCACCGTTGTCGCTGTCGAAGGTCGGCATGTCGGCCGCGACCGCAGCAGCTGGTGGCGCGGCCCACGTGATGTCGCTCGTCAGGTGAACCTGCTTTTGCGCCAACGCTTCGCCGTGCCAGCGCCGCAGGTCGTGCATCACCGCGCCGGGTGCGCGGCCGTCGGCGAGCAAGTCCACTCGTGCCAATGCGCGCAGGGTCTGCTGCTCGGGAGGCGTCAAGTCCTGCGAGCGCAGCACGTGCAGCTTGCAGGCGCTGTGCGCGGGTTGCGTGGCGGCTTCGCCATGCGCATGCTTCAGGCGTGTCAGCCCCTGATGCACCGGCTGCAGGTACGACACCGGTTCGGTGTCGAGCAACACCACGTCCACCGACAAACCGGCACGCGCCCACAGCGGCG
Source organism: Burkholderiales bacterium (assembly GCA_031413095.1). GTDB lineage: Bacteria > Pseudomonadota > Gammaproteobacteria > Burkholderiales > Burkholderiaceae_C > CADEEN01. The sequence goes on from JANOEG010000537.1 coordinate 7,807, forward strand.
TCACGCGCGCCACCCAGTCGGCGAGCAGCAGGCCGTCGGCATCGGGCACGCGCACCAGCAGCAGCGGTTTCTCGCCCGAGATGCCGAGGTGCCACAGGCAGCGCCGGTCGATGCTCGGCGCGGCGCTCGTCAACGGCAGCGGACGCGCCAGGGCTTGCGCCAGCGGCGTGGAGAGCAGTTGCCAGGCATGCCAGGCGGGGGCATCGATGCGCGCTTCGCGCAGCGCGATCAAGGCCAGCGCCGATGCCATGCGCCAGGCGCGCTCGACGTGCACGCGCTGCCGGTGCCGATCGACGATCAGCGCCAGCTCCGCGGGGTCGTGCGAGACCGCGGTGGCAAAGCGCAGCTTGACCGGGCCGCGCGCGGGCAGCATGCAGCGCACTGCGATCGACGCGATCGGGTCCAGGCCGGTGTCGGCCACCTGCGGCTGCCGATGGAAACACGGCGACTGCACCGAGCGGCCGCGGCCCAGGGCGTACGTGCGATCGGTGCCGGCGCGCGTTTCGATGATGTCGGCATCGGACTCGGCCAGGAAGTGCACCGCATGCACCGTGGCGTCGCCTTCGAGCCGGCCGCGCCGCGTGAACCACAGCGCGCGCAGGTCGGCGTCCCAGCGCGCCTGCACGAACAGGTTCGAGAAGGCCGGATGCGCTTCGTCGGCAGCCTGCGCGGCCAGCACGACTTCGAAGTACGAGGCCAGCTCGACGATCGGCGCCGGCCCTTCGCCCGTGTGTTCGAGCGTGATCTCGCGCACTTCCACATCTTCTTGCGGCGCCACCCAGACGCGCAGGCGGGTCGACACATTGGCACCGATCGACTCGAAGGTGGCGGCATGCGGTTGCCATTCGCAGCGGTACTCGGCGCGCGGGTCGGGCGCGGGGTGCTGCGTCAGCGAGTGCCAGCGCGCGCCGTGCTCACGTTCGCCAACGACGCGCAGGAACATGAACGAGCCATGCTCGCCGCGCAGCGCGTCGTCGCGCCAGCGCGAAACGGCCAGCCCCATCCAGTGCGTGGACCCCGCGCCGTCGGGGCGCAGCAGCACCGACGAGCGGCCATTCGATAGCAGCGCGACCGGCTCCAGCGCGCGCGTGCCAGGCTGCAGCGCGCGTGCCGGAAGCGGCGGCGAATCGCTGAGCTCGTCGAGGCCGGCATCGATCCACAGCGGCGGTGGCCGCAGCGGCTTGACCATCGCCGGCACCGGCTCGTGCAGCAGTGTCGAGACCGCGCGGACCTGCGGATGGCCCATGAACCAGCGCCGCGCGGCGCCGTCGTGCAGCGTGTTCGTCAGCGCCAGCAGCGACATGCCCTGGTGGTGAGCCATGAAGGTGGCGACGCGGCGCTGCGTGGTCCCGCTCTGCTGCCGCGACGCGGTATGGTCGAGCGCTTCGATGAAACCGAAGCGGTCGCGCGCGCCAGCCTCTTCGAGCCGGCGCAGGTTGGTCCAGGCCTGCCACGACGCGACCTGCAGCGCCAGCATCGACGCGTACGGCGCGATCACGCGCTCGTCTTCCGGGGTGCGCCGCAGCGCCAATGCGGCCGTGCCTTGTGGCCCGTACTGGTAGGCCAGCGAGACATCGCGCTCGGCATGCGCCGACTCGGAGACACCCCACGGCAGTTGCCAGGTGCTGCCCTGCTCGCGCTGCATCGCCACCGCGACCTGTGTGGCCGAGTGCAGCAGGCTGCCCACCGGCTCATCGACCAACAGCGTCGGCATCAGGTACTCGAACATCGAGCCCGACCACGATTGCATGCCGACGTCGGCGCCCTTCGCAAACGTCGGCCGCTTCAGCCGCGCCCAGTGCCGTGCCGGCAGATCGCCCTTGGCAATGGCCACCAGGCTGGCCAGCCGCGCTTCGGAGCACAGCATGTCGTAGTGGTTGATGTCCAGGCGCTCTTCGCCGCTGGCGTTGTCGAGCAGCGCACCGATGTGCATCAGCTCGCGCCGCGTGTCGTACAGCCAGCGGTAGTCCGCCGCCCAGGCCAGCTGCTCGGCGCGTGCGGCCAGCGCTGCGCTGTCATCGACGGACGGCTCGTCGTCGAGCGCGAGCGAGCGCAAGGTGCGCAGATGGTCGAGCAACTGCCACAGCGCCTGCTCGGCAGCCTGCGGCGGTTCGCCGTCGAGCGTGGCCTCGTGGTCGAGGGCGGCCAGGCGGCTCTGCACCTCGTCGATGTTGGCCGCGACTGCATCGAGATAAGGCAACAACCCGGCCCGCCGTGCGGCGCCGACCTGGGCCTGGCTGCGCTGTAGCGTGGCCTTCGCGGCCTCGTTGCAGGCCGCATCGTCGAAGCCGCTGTCCCCCTGGCCACGCAAGGCGCCGGACACCGCCACAAGTGCCGCACTCAGGTTGCCACTGTCGACGGTGGACAGGTAGGCCGGCTGCAACACCGCCAGCGTCTGCGTGTCGTACCAATTGAAGAAGTGGCCGCGATGGCGGGGCAGCGTGTCGAGGGTGTCCAGCGTCGCGCCGATGCGCTGGCGCATTTCCTGGCGGCCGATGAAACCGAAGCGCCGTGCGCATAACACGGCCAGCAGGTACATGCCGATGTTGGTCGGCGAGGTTCGCGCGGCGGTCTGCGCATGCGGCAGGCGCTGGTGGTTGTCCGGCGGCAGGTGGTGATGCTCGGCCGTCACCATGTGCTCGAAGTAGCGCCAGGTCTGGCGCGCCATGTCGTGCAGATCGGCGCGCACCTCGTCCGTCAGCGGACTTTCTTGCACCGCCGGCCGCGTTTGCGCCGCGCGCCAGGTCAGCAGCGGCGACAGCGCCCAGAGCGCGCACAGCAGCAGGCCGGGCAGCGGAGCCTGCGGCGCCACGAGCAGCAGCGTCACCGCCAACAGCACCGCCAACGCGCTGACCTTGCGGTGACGCCGCCACAGCGTCGCGCCGTCGCGCGAGGCCGCGGCTTCGGCGGCGGCGGCCGTGGTCCAGGCCAGCAGACCGCGGTGGGTGATGGTTTGCCGAACCAGGGAGCGCACGATGGCATCGACCGTCAGCAGCGACTGCTGCAGCAACTGCGCGATCTGCCATGCCGTGCTGCCGAGGGCGCGGCCGAGCGCGTGGCCGGCGTGGCGGGCCAGCGGCGCCAGCGCGACGCGGTCGTCGGCGCCGGCCACGGTGGCCAGCGCGCCGATCAGCGGCCCGATGCCCAGCGCGGTGGCGACCAGCAGCAGCGACGCCGCCAGGCTCGGCGTGCCGATGGCCGCACTCGCCATCAGCAAGCCCACCGAAGCCGGTGCGACCAGCGAGCGGCGCACGTTGTCGGCCATCTTCCACAGGTTCAGACCGCTCACCGACCAGTGCCGCGGGTTCAGCATGAAGGGCAGCAACTGCCAGTCGCCGCGCACCCAGCGGTGCAGGCGCGACGAGGCCACGTCCGGATGCACGGGCGCCCCTTCGAGCACCGGCACATCGCTGACCGCGGCGCAACGCAGCAGCGCGCCTTCGAGCAGATCGTGGCTCAACACCTGGGCGCTCGGCAGGCGGCCCGACAACACGGCGTGCGCGGCCTGCACATGGATCAGGCCCTTGCCGGCGAAGCTGCCCTCTTCGAACAGATCTTGATAAACCTCGGAGCTGGCTGCGCTGTAGGGGTCGAGCCCCGGCTGACCGACCGACAGCGTGTGAAACCACGTGGCGCTGCCGGGCCGCGGCAAGGGCAGCGCGACGCGCGGCTGCAGCACGCCGTAGCCTTCGACGATGCGCCGCCGCTGCGCGTCCACGCGCGGTGTGTTGGCCGGGTGCGCGGCGATGCCGACCAGCGCGCGCAAGGTGCCTGGCGGCAGCAGCGTGTCGCTGTCGAGGACGACGAGGTAAGGCGTTGGCGAGACCGGCCGCGACAGGCTCGACATGGCGACGAAAGCGCCGGCAGAGCCGCCCGCCAGCAATTCGATCAATTGCTCGACCTTGCCGCGCTTCCTCTCCCAGCCCATCCAGCAGCGCTCGCTGTCGCTCCACTGGCGCAGCCGGTGCAGCAACACGAAGCGCGGCGCGCCATCGGCCAGCGGGCCGTGGCGCTGGTTCAAAACCCGCATCGCGCTTTCGGCATGTGCCAGCAGCGCGGCATCGGTCGGCATGACTTGCGACGGCGCATCGGCCAGGTCCGACAACAGGGCGTACTGCGCCCACGCTTCGTGGCTGGCCAGATGCTGGCGCTCGGCCTGCGCGGCCAGCGTGTCGATCGTGGCCGTGTCGTCGAGCAGGCACGGCACGGCGATCAGCACACGCTGGGTCGCTGGAATGCCGGCCTCGAAGGCCAGGCGCGGCAAAGCCTTCGGCGCGATCCATTCGGCGATCAGGCGGTGGATCGCCGAGACTGCAATCTCCGAGGCCGGCAGCAGCATCAACGGCCACAGCCAGAGCGGCGCCTCGGCGCGCAGCGTCAGCGCGGCGACGGCGGCCGTGGCCGCGGCCAGGCTCGTCAAGTACAGCGGCAGGCGTGCGCGCCGCCAGGCATCGCTCGCTGCAAGCTCTCGCGGCAGTGAGACGCCGAGCGACTCGGCCAGCGTGCGCCGGCCTGGCCCTTCGAGCCAATAGCCTGGGGTTCCGCCTGGCATGCCGCCTGCCGCGCCAGCCTGCGTCTGCGCCAGCACAGCACGTGCAACGCGCACCTCGTCGATGCCGCTGCGCTGGCTCCAGCGCTCGACGCCATGCAGCGTGCGGTTCTGCGTCGTTTCGTTCTCGGCAGCGAAGGTCGGCAACTGGCGCAGCACCTGCGCCAGGCGGCTGCGCTGACCGATCCAGACGCGCCAGTCGAACTGCGCCACCGCACGCAAGGAGCGCATGGCCTGCGAGACGTCGGCGTCGTGCGCGGCCTCGGCCGATTGCTGGGCATGCCGTGTGGCGGCCGGGTCGGCAAGGTGCTCGGCGAGCCAGACACGGCGCGGGTCGTCGGCGGCGAGCTCGCTCCAGCGCAGGTGAAGCTGCAGCAGGAACGTGCGCTCGGCACCGCGGCGTTGCAGCGCGGCTAGTGCGGCGCTCACATGCGCAAGATCGGCGGCGCCCGTTTCGCTGGCCACCCAGTTGGCCAGCGAGCGCGACGCGCGGTCGGCGACCACGCGCTCGCCGACGCGGCGCAATTGTTCGATCAGCACCATGCGCAGCACCGACGGCAGCGCCCACCACTCGCCCCAGGTCGGCTCGACCTGATCCTGGTAGCCGTCGAAAAACGCGTCGAGCAGCGTGGCATCGAAGGCGTGATGCACGCGGGGCAGCCAGGCCCAAGCCATGTCGTGCACTCGTGGGCTGGCGTTGGAGGCGCCGCCGGTCAGTACCGGCAGGCGGCGGAAATAGCGCGCCGGCAGTGCTTCGGTGGCTTCTTCGAGTTGCTCTTCAACGAGCGCGATGTTGTCGGCCAGCCATTGCGCGGCTGGTGTGATCGGCGTGCCCGGCTGGCGCAGCCGCTCCAGCAGGTGCACCGCTTCGCGCAAGGCCAGCGCGTTGCGGCGCAGGCGCATGATGATCGGCGCGCCGAAGTCGCCGTCGACCGTGTGCGCTTGGTGAACCTGGTGCGAAGCCGCCAGCGCGGCGCCGTGCTGCGTCTGGCCTTCAGCCGGCAGTGCGGGCGCGTCGAGCGGCGGCTGCAGCGGTCCGCGCGCCGGCTCGAGCCAGGAGGTCAGGACCTGTGGTGACGCGGGGAGCGCTTTGCGCAGAGACAGCGGTGTGGCCAACGCCACTGTGTCAGACCAGGGTCGCGACGATCAGTGCCGGCACACCGACGAGCAGCAAGGTGGTGACGAAGCGGCGCGCCAGCAAGCCGTCGATCAACTCGGCCCAGCCCAGCGCTCGGCCGCGCCAGCGGTAACCGTCACGGCACGCGGCATGAAACGATCCGGCCGACGCGGCATGCTCCTGCAGCAGCGATTCGGTCTCTTCGAAGAGCAGTCCGCGAGGAACGAGCAGGGGTGTGGTGTTGCTGAGCATGGCGGCCTCGGTGAGCGGTTGAAAGCGTGTTCGATTTGTTGAAGCCATGTTAGAAAGACGCGAACCCTGAGGCTGTCGGTGTGGGGTCCGACGGCTTGTAGGACGAGACCTACATCCATGACTGAACGTGCCTGCCGAGACTGCCCGCTGCGCCCGTTGCCGCTGTTCATGCCGCACAGCGGCGACGAGCTGGCGCTGGTGCAGTCGTTGAAGAAGCGCGAGCAAAAACTCGAGGCCGGGGCGGCGCTGATCCACGAAGGCCAGGTCGATGCGCCCCTGTTCACGCTGCTCGACGGCTGGGCGTTCCGCTTCAAGACGCTATCGGATGGGCGACGGCAAATCTTGAACTTCCTGCTCGCCGGTGACTTCATCGGCGTGCAGCAGAAGATGGGCGACGGCGCCGCGCACGGCGTGGTCACGCTCACAGACGCCGTGTTCTGCGTCTTCCAGCGCGACGCGCTGTGGGCGATGCACCGCGAGCAGCCATCGATGGGCTTCAACGTCACCTGGCTGACGGCGCACGAGGAATCGGTGGTCGACGAGACCCTGCTTTCGGTCGGACGGCGCAGCGCCGAAGAGCGCATCGCCACGCTGCTGGTGCTGTTGTTCAAGCGCGCCGCGGCGCTGCAGGCCGACAAGGGCGCCGGCGGCGTGCCGTTTCCGCTGACGCAACAGCATGTGGCCGATGCGCTCGGCCTGTCGCTCGTGCACACCAACAAGACGCTGCGCAAACTGGAGCGGCGCGGGCTGCATGCGCTGGTCGATGGCCGGCTGCACCTGCGCGATGTGAAGGCGCTGGTGCGGCTGGCGGATGTCTACGGCGATGGCCGTCCGCCGCCGCGGCCGCTGGTGTGAAGTCACCCTTCAGGACGCCGC
>JANOEG010000538.1:0-6090 GCA_031413095.1 Burkholderiales bacterium
ACACGATCGACAAGGAGTTGATTCCCAACTGCTTCAAGTCGGCCAGCGGCGACACGAGCTACCTGCACTGGCTGCTCACCGGCTGGGGCACTGCAGTCTCGCTGGCGCTGCTGGCCCTCGTCGTGGCGATGGCCTTCGGCATCCTGATGGGCATTCTGCGCACGACGCCGAACAAATGGCTGGTGCTGCTCGGCGATGTCTGGACCGAAGTCTTCCGCAACGTGCCGCTGATCATCCAGCTCTTCATCTGGTACTTCGTCGTGCCGGCGATGTTCCCGGCGCTCAAGGCCGTTCCCGGTTTCGTGCTCGCCTTCGTTGGTCTGGGTCTGTTCACGTCGTCGCGCATTTCAGAGCAGATCAAGGCCGGCATCCAGAGCCTGCCCAAGGGCCAGCGCTACGCCGGCCTGGCGGTGGGCCTGACGTTGCCGCAAACCTACCGCCACGTGCTGCTGCCGATGGCGTTTCGCATCGTCATCCCGCCTCTCACGTCGGAGAGCATGAACATTGTCAAAAACTCTTCCGTTGCGTTCGCCGTGAGCGTGTCGGAGCTGACGATGTTTGCGCGCCAGGCCGGTGAAGAAACCTCGCAGCCGGTATTGATGTTCCTCGCCGTCACGGTGCTGTACTTCGTCTCCGCATTCGCGATCAACCGCGTGATGAAGTGGGTTGAAGTTCGCGTGCGCGTACCCGGCATGATTGGAGGCAAGTGATGTTTGGCCTCGACTTTTCGTTCCTGAATTGGGACGTCATCAAGAGCTACGTCGCCAGCGGTTTCTGGTTCTCGATCCAGTTGACGTTGATCGCCATGGTCGGCGGCATCGCTCTGGGCACCGTGCTTGCGCTGATGCGCCTGTCGGGCAAGAAGTGGCTCGAAGTGCCGGCCTCGATTTACGTCGACACGCTGCGCTCGATTCCGCTGGTGATGGTGATCATGTGGTTCTTCCTGATCATCCCGTTCCTGATTGGCCGGCCGATTGGCGCCGAGTTGTCAGCCATCGTCACGTTCACGCTGTTCGAAGCCGCGTACTACTCCGAGATCATGCGTGCCGGCATCCAGAGCGTGCCCAAGGGGCAGGTCTATGACGGCTACGCGGTCGGCATGAACTATGGCCAGACGACACGCCTCATCGTGTTGCCGCAGGCTTTCCGCAACATGCTGCCGGTGCTGCTGACGCAGACCATCATCCTGTTCCAGGACACGTCGCTCGTCTATGCGATCGGCGCCTACGATCTGCTCAAGGGCTTCGAGACGGTGGGCCGCAACTTCAACCGGCCGGTGGAAACCTACCTCGTCGCCGCGCTCGTCTACTTCGCTATCTGCTTCTCGCTGTCCTTCATGGTGAGGCAATTGCAGAAGAAGATCGCCATCATCCGCTAGCAAGGACCCGTCATGATCGAAATCAAGAACGCCAGCAAGTGGTACGGCAGCTTCCAGGTGTTGACCGACTGCACCACGTCCATCAAGAAGGGCGAGGTCGTCGTTGTCTGCGGCCCGTCGGGCTCGGGCAAATCGACGCTGATCAAAACGGTCAACGCGCTGGAACCGATCCAGAAGGGCGACGTGGTCGTCGATGGCATCAGCATCAGCGACCCGAAGACCGATCTACCCAAGCTGCGCAGCCGCGTCGGCATGGTCTTCCAGCATTTCGAGTTGTTCCCGCACCTGTCGGTCACTGAGAACCTGACGATCGCGCAGATCAAGGTGCTGAACCGCAGCACTGAAGACGCCAAGGCCCGTGGCCTGAAGATGCTCGACCGTGTCGGCCTGATGGCGCACAAGGACAAGTTCCCCGGCCAGCTCTCCGGCGGCCAGCAGCAGCGTGTGGCGATTGCGCGGGCGCTGTCGATGGACCCGATCGTGATGCTGTTCGACGAACCGACCTCGGCGCTCGACCCCGAGATGGTCGGCGAGGTGCTCGACGTCATGGTCAAGCTGGCCGAGGAGGGCATGACGATGATGGTCGTCACGCACGAGATGGGTTTTGCCAAGAAGGTCAGCCACCGCGTCATCTTCATGGACGCCGGCAAGATCGTCGAAGACTGCAAGCGGGACGACTTCTTCGGCGACCCGAACGCGCGCACACCGCGGGCCAAAGAATTCCTGTCAAAGATCCTTCAGCACTGAGCGCCAGCGGCACCGCGCCAGACGCCGCACCTACAGCCACTGCAACACGCGCGGTGCTGCCGACACCAGCATCACCGCGCCGGCGGCGGTGAGCAGGCCCAGCACGACGCGCCGGAAGTTCTGCTCGCTCAGGCGGTGATAGAAGCGCGCGCCGATCATCGACGGCACCAGCACCGCCGCAGCCACCAGCTGTAGCAACGGCCACATCGGCCGCGTCACCGCGCCCGTGGCGACGTACGCGGCCATCGTCACCGCCAGCGTGCTCAGGTTGAAGTTCTGCACCACCGTGCGCTGTGCTGACTTCTCGAAGCCCCGCAGCGTGCACCACAGCGTCGGGATGACGCCGGTGAAGCCGCCCAGGCCACCCATAAAGCCGCCGCCGACGCCCGCCAGGCCATCGGCAGCACGGCCGAGCAGCGGACTGCGCAGCGACACGCGAGGCAGATGGGCCGCGAACAACATCGCCGGGCAGGCGATCACCAGCAGCGCACCCAAGCCGAATTTGAAGACGTTGGCGTCGAGGTAGGGCAAAACGCCGACCCCCAGCGGGATGCCGACCAGGCCGCCGAGCACGAACGGCGCCAGCTCACGCCAGGCCACGCCGCGCGGCACCGTGAACAGGCCGATCACCTGACCGACGAGAGAACCGAACACGGCCATCACGGCTGCCAGCTTCGGGTCGAGCGCCCAGACCCAGATCGCCATCGACACCATGCTGAACGCGAATCCCGACAGGCCCTGCACGAAGCCGGCGACGACGGCGCCGGCGATCAGCAGGCCGAGTTCGGCCGGTGCAAGGCCCATCTACGACGCCCGCAGCCGCGATTCGAACTCGGAGAATATGACTCCCATGAGGCGAATGTTCGCCCAGATCGACAATCCTGGCGAAGTAGAGCACCGGGTGGCGCCCGAGCCGGCGGTTTGAACTACTTCTTGATCTCGAACTTGAAGACGCGCTCGGTGCCGACGCTGTCGGACTTGACCATGTAGTAGCCGTCGCTGGTCGTCAGCACGAAACGGCACCACTCCTCGGTTGGCACGCCCTTCCATTCGATCAGCACGCAGTATCGACCGTCGTCCGAGATGTGCCACTTCCCGGTCGCTGTACTGGGCCGGCCCTGGCCAACCACCGCTGCGCCACCGCCGCGGTTGTCCGAGGAAGCGACGAAGCTGCCGTCCTTGTCGTTGCTCCAGTAATGCTGGTTCCCACGTGCGCTGACGCGCGCCATGCTGGCGCCTGGAATCAGTTGCGTGACCTCGTCCTTCGACAGCTTGCGCGGGCTCTTGCCCTCCAGGTCACGCAGCGTCAACTCTTGTGATTGCGCTACGGCCGCCATGGCGGCGCCGGTCAACAGCGCACACAGGAAAACCTTGCTCATCACCAACCCCCCTTGCCGATAAGGATCTCGACTGTGCGTGAGGCGGCTGCGAGGCGCAACAGTGCCTTGTCACTGCAAACTAGGGGCAGGGTCAGCATGACGTGGCACACAGATCGGCTAGTTGGTCTGCACCTTGCGGAACTTGATCGTGCCGCTGGAGCGTTTTACGGGCTGTTTACGCGCTCTTCGCCACAGCGGACTGAACGCAGGTCACAGACAACGCCGTCAAAACGTCGCCGATGATCAAGACAGCGGGGCTGGCGATGTGCTCGGCACGCGCGTCTGCAGCAATCGCGGCAAGCGTGCTGACGAGGCGGCGCTCATGCGGCAGCGACGCGTCTTGCACCAGCGCCGCCGGTGTGTGCAGCGGCAGCGCGGTACGCAAGCCATTGACGATCGCGTCCAACTGCGCCACGCCCATGTAGACGACGAGCGTCATGCCCTGCGCCGCCGCGGCGGCAAGCGTCGGCCAGTGCGGCGCGCTGCCACCTTCTTTGGCGTGGCCGGTGACGAGCATGACGCCGCGTGCGTGCTCGCGGTGGGTCCACGGCACGCCGAGCGCAGCGGCGGCGGCCAGGCCGGAGGTGATGCCGTTGACCACGCTCACGTTCACACCGGCGGCGCGCAAGTGCTCCACTTCTTCGCCGCCGCGGCCGAAGACGAAGGGGTCGCCGCCTTTCAGTCGTACCACTTGTTCGCCGCGCTGGGCCTCGGCAATCATCAGCTTTTCGATGAAGGCCTGCGGTGTCGATGCACAGCCGCCGCGTTTGCCGACATGAACGATGCGTGCCGATTTGCGCGCGTAGCGCAAAACGCCATCGCCGACGAGGTCATCGACCAGCAGCACGGTGGCACGGCGGATCGCGCGAACGGCCTTGATCGTCAGCAGTTCTGGATCACCGGGACCAGCTCCCACCAATGCAACAGATCCGTTCATGCGATCTCCACTTGTTTGCGCACCATCGAGCGTAGTTTCGGCAGGCACGAGCCGCAGTTCGTGCCGCACTTCAATTGGGTTTGCAGCTGCGCCAGCTGGTCGTCGGGCGCACCTTCGCAGCGTGCAAGCACGGTCTCGATCTGCGGCTCGGTGACGTCGAAGCAACTGCAGACTTGCGCGCCACGCGCTGGCACCGGCATAGGTGCCACGGCGCTGCCGGAAAGCAACGCGCGACCGTAAAGATCGGCCGGCAGTTGTTCGACCAGCAGCTCGCCGATCCACCCGGCCGCGCGCACATCGCCGGCGAGCAGGAAGGCCGTGACCTGGGTGTTGTCGGCCGTGCGTGCGATCGCGATGGCGCGGCGTTGGTGAGCGCGCGGGTCGGCATAGCGCAGCACGTCGGGGCCTGACAAGCCGAGCAGAGTTTCGAGGCGTGTCAGCACCTCGTCGGGCAGCGGCTCGGCGCTCGCGGCATGCAGCCAGACACCGACCTTGTTGTCGGGCTCGCGGCCGAACGGCACGCAGGCGGCATAGGGCAGGGCGGCGAGCAATTGCAGCACTTCGGCTCGCTGCGTCAGGGCATGCGCGCTGTCCAGCCAGGCGCGCGCCTGGATGCGGTAGGGCAGCTCGGCCTTGCTGAGCTTCACCGCGGCGTGCTTCAACTCGGGCTGTTTGCTCTGCGGACAGAACGCGCCGTTGGTCAGCGCATTGACACCGGGGCCAGCCATGAACTCGCTGCCCCAATGCATGGCCACAAAGGCCTGTGCGGGCGCGACGCTTTCACTCGCAGCGGCGGGCATGATGACGCTACCTCGGCGTGTTTTCAGCGTCAGCAGATCGCCGCTGTTCACTCGCAGGCGCGCCAGGTCGGTGGGATGCAGTTCGACCACGGGTTCGCTGGCGTGGCCGAAGAGGCGGCCGAGCGTGCCGGTGCGGCTGGCGCCATGCCACTGGTCGCGCAGGCGGCCGGTGGTCAGCGAAAACGGATAGTGCGCGTCGCGTTTTTCGGCGGTGGGACGAACGGTGGCAGCGCTGAAGTTTGCGCGGCCGTCGGGCGTGGGGAAGATGCCGTCGGCGTAAAGGCGCGTCGCACCTTGTGTGGCGCCGATGGCAAAAGGCCACTGCTGCGGACCGGCGTGGTCGAGGATCGCGAACGACAAGCCGGTGATGTCGAGGTCGCGGCCGCGCGTGCTCTCGCGGTGCTCGTTCCAGATCGACTCGGCGCTGTCGTACGGGAACAGCGTGCGCTGTTCTGAGCCCCCAAGGGCCGGGCTTGCCCGGCCCGGCCCCCCGAGGGGGCGCAAGAAAACTTGGGGCGGCCCGGCGTTTTCTTGGGACCGGCGCGCTTCAATGCGCCGCCCGACATCGACCGCGATGCGCCAGTCGTGGCGCGCCTGACCCGGCGCGTCGATGGCAGCGCGCACGCGGCTGATGCGTCTCTCGCTGTTGGTGACGGTGCCGTCCTTCTCGCCCCAGGTGGTGGCCGGCAGCAGCAGATCGGCGTAGCGCGCAGTGGCCGTCGTCGCATACGCTTCCTGCACGATGACGAACGGGCAGCGCTCCAAGGCGCGACGCACCGTCGCCTGATCCGGCATCGACTGCGCCGGATTCGTGCAGACGATCCACAGCGCGTCGATCGCGCCATCGGC
>JANOEG010000539.1:0-2977 GCA_031413095.1 Burkholderiales bacterium
CCCTGCTTCTTCAGCACGACGAAGTCGACGAACAGGGCGGCGAGAACCGAGACGACAAAGAAAATCCATAGCCAGGCCGGCGCAATCGTGTCCATGGGGACGCTCCTGAAAAAAATGGGAGGAAGACGAAGCGCCGAAAGGTCTTGCAAGGGAGAGCCGGGGGGCTGACCTGCGGGCCCGGGCAACACGGGGGGCCCGCGCTGCCGTACTGACGGGGTCCGCGGCGCCGCATTGCACAGCGCGAGCTACTCCCCTTTCGACGGGCGCGATTGTCGAAGGACCGCAAAGGCCTCACCCCATCTGCGGTCTTCGTGCGTACGATCCGTCATGAGAGTTGCTTTCCTCACCTGCGTCACGCTCGCCGCCGTGGCTTGCGCTGCGGCACCGCAATTGAACCCGGCGCCCGCTGCGCCCTCCGCGCCCGCCCCCCCACGCATGAACACCGACTTGCCTGCCGAGGCACTGCCGCTGCTGCCGGCTTTGCGCGAAGACGCGGCGCGCCGCAGCGGCGCCAGCGCTGCCGATCTGCGCATCGTCGTGGTCGAAGACGTGACCTGGGCCGACGGAGGCCTCGGTTGCGCGCAACCCGGGCAGATCGTCACCATGGCGCTCGTGCCCGGCTGGCGCATCGTGCTGGCGGCGCCAGAAGGCGCGCCGCAGCACTACCACGCCAGCCGCCGCGGTGGCTGGGTGTGGTGCCCCGCCGAGCGCTCACGTTCGCCACCGGGGGGCTTGCAGCGCATGTAGCGAACGAGAAACGGCCCTGCCGCGGGCCTGCCGTAGCGAGCTGTGCGGGGCCAACGCCGGTGCTATCCTGACCTCACCATGCTCAAACTCGTCGTTCGCTGGTTGTTGCTGGCTGCCGCCCTGCTGCTGGTGGCGTACCTCTACCCCGGTGTCACCGTGTCCAGCTTCGGCGCGGCGATGATCGCGGCGCTGGTGCTTGGCCTGCTCAACACCATCGTGCGCCCGCTGCTGGTGCTGCTGACGCTGCCGGTGACGCTGATCACGCTGGGCCTGTTCCTCTTCGTCATCAACGCGCTGATGTTCTGGGCCGCCGCGGGCGTGCTGTCCGGCTTCAATGTCACCGGCTTCGCCGCGGCGCTGATCGGCTCGCTGATCTACAGCCTGTGCGGCATGGTGATCGATGTTGCCGTGGAGCGCCTCTTTTCGCGCGACGCCACGGCCTGAGCCTCAGCGCTAGCTGATCCGGCGTCCGCGCTAGCGATCCGGGTTCTTCTCGCCGCGCGCTTCAGCCAGTTGCGTGCGACGTTGCGCCGTCAGCTCTCGCAGCCGCGCGTCGATGATCGAGACCTCGATGAAATCCGGCGCGCTGCCGCCGCCGCTGCGAGCCTGACGTTGCGCGGCGCGCAAGCGGTCGAGGGCGCCGACGAGGTCGCCGCGCGCCGCCGCCGCTTCGCCGTCGGCGCGCATCGAGCGCAGCTTCAGGCCCAGCAGGTCGGCGCCTTGCGCCAGCAGCGCCCATGCCGTGGCATCGATCTTGTGTTCGGCGACCCAGGTCTGCAGCGCCTCGGTGCTGTGGCGCAGAGGTTGGTTGACAGCGCCTGCGCCGCCCGTGCGGGCCACGTCGATGGCCGCCTGCGCGCGCAGCAGCATCAGCGGCCGCGCCGCGGGGCCGGCGAGGGCTGGCGAGCGCTGCGCTTCGAACCACGCCAGCGCGCGCGGTGCCTGGCCACTGGCCTGCCAGACCTGGGCCTGCAAGGCGCCGAGCGCGAAAGCGGCCCGCGCGTTGTCGCTGTCCTTGAGGGCGTCCTTCGGCAGCAACGGCAGGGCCGCGTCGAGTGTGGTCTGCGCGCGCGCCACGTCGCGCAGCTCGAGCGACGCCAGTGTGCTGGCGTACAACGCCGCCAGCCGCTCGCCGCCACTGAGTGCGCCGGCATCGGCCGCCTGCCACCGCCGCAGCGATTGCACGGCCGGGTCCATCAGCACGCGGGCGCGGGCCTGCATCAACTGGTGGTCCAGCGTGGGCCGCAGGGGCGAGCGCGCGGCGCTGGCCGGCGTGGCATCCAGGCGCGATCGCGCTTCGCCGATGCGGTCGACCGTGAGCGGGTGCGAGCGCAGGTAGGGAAATGAGCCGCTGTCGGTGAGCCGGTAGGCGTTTTCGAGGCGCTCGAACATGGCCGCCATGCCCTGCGGCGCAAAGCCCGCGCCCTGGTGCACGCCCCAGCCGATGCGGTCGGCCTCGCGCTCCATGTCGCGTGAGAAATTGAGCTGGCCTTGCGCTACCGCCGCCTGGCTGCCGACGATCACGGCTTGCGTGGCATCGATGCTGCTGGCGCGGCTGGCGGCCAGCACGCCGAGCAGCATCGCCGCCATGCCGACCAGCGATTGCCGGCTCGAGCTGGCGATGCCGCGCGCGATATGGCGCTGCGTGACGTGCGACAGCTCGTGCGCCAGCACCGACGCCAGCTCGTCGCGCGTGCCGGTGGCGGCCATCAGGCCCAGGTGCACGCCGACATAGCCGCCAGGTAGCGCAAAGGCATTGATGGAGCGGTCGCGAACCAGAAACGCTTCCCACGCGAATGCGGATTCGAGGTCGGCACTGATGTTGCCGCGGGCGCGCGCCGCGGCCAACAGCGGCAGCCACATCGATTGCAGATGGTCGAGCAGCAGCGGATCGTCGAGGTAGGCCGGGTCGCGGCGCACCTCGGCCATGATCTGCTCGCCCAGACGGCGCTCGGTGCCGACCGGGAAGTCGTCACCGGCCGACTCACCCAGCGAAGGCAGGCGAATGTCGCCGGTGTCGCTGCGTGTAGAGGGCTGCGCCAGCAGCGGCGGCGTGGGCAGCGCCGTGGCCAGCGCGGCCGCCAGCAGAAGGCGAGAGGGGAGTTTGTGATTCATGCGCGTGGCTATCATGCACCTGACAGGTTTCTGCAACGTAAACGCGCATGACATCGCCTACTTCGGGCTCGCCACTCACACATTTCGACGCACAAGGCCAGGCGCACATGGTCGA
>JANOEG010000540.1:0-7382 GCA_031413095.1 Burkholderiales bacterium
CACCGGGCGGCGTTCGACCTCGGCGGTCAACAGCTCGGCCAGCGCATCATCATCCGCCGCAACGCGCTCCAGGAAAATCTCGATCCGCGCCCCGCACAACAGGCGAATATCCGGCCAGGGGCTGCCGTCGCCATAGACCAGGGTGCGCGCCTGCCCATCGGCCAGACAGGCCCAGGCGTGACCCGCCACGTCGCCCTCCACACAGCCACCGGAAAAATACCCCGCCAGCACACCGGCTGCGAACACCATCTGCGTACCCTCGGGTCGCGGCCCGCCGCCGTCCACCGCCACCAAAGTGGCCAGCACCATGGCGTGGCCGGCGTTGCGCGCCTGCCGCATCGCCGGGCGCACATCCTCGGCGACCCCAAACATCGGCCAGTCAGGCAGCGGTTCAGCCATCAAGGTTTCGTTCACCATAAAAGACAATCGCTTGGATACGGGTTCTTAGCTTTCCCGCGACAAAATGGCCCCTCTATCGGATTTGACCAAGCACTTCGGGCCGCATGACCTCATTGCTCAGCAAACTCGGCCTCGGAACCGGACAATTGGGTGACGCCGCGGTCGGGCACCAACACACCTGACACGCGCACCTTGCGCGTGTATTCGCCGAGCCAGAGAAAGGCTCCCAGCGTCAGCGCCGCCGTGACCACGGCACCGGTAAGCACCGTCAGCGACACAGGACGGATCAGCTGGATCTCACCGACCCACGAGGTTCTGCGCGATTCGAGAACCTCGGGGCGAAAGAGGTCTACCAAGTGCCTTTCGGTGACTGCGACGCACCGCCGTCGCCGCCTCCGACATGGCGCAATTGCTCCGAGTCAAGCTCCCGCAGCTTGAAAACAGACGGCTTGCGAGCCGGTTGACCGCTGACCTTGGCAGCCACCATCGAGATCCAACGAACGATGCTTTTCTGACCGACTTTCATGCGAGCTCCTGGCGAAGAGGTCTGAGCAAAACCACTCAGTACTGATATTCGACCAGCGCGCGCGCAGGCGCGGCATTGTCAGTTCTTACAAGGTGTCAGTGGATCAGGCCCAGACGCAACGCCTTCAAAACAGCTTGGTGTTTTGAGTTGCACTCCAGTTTGCGCATGGCGTTTTGCAGGTGCTGAATCACAGTCCGCTCCGTAACGCTGAGCAACGTGCCCACCTCCCACGCGGTCTTGCCGTCCATCGTCCAGCGCAACACCTCCAACTCACGCGGTGTGATGGAAGGTCGCTCAGGCTGCAACGCCTCTGACACCAAAACGCGCAGCGCCGTATCTTGCGCATGAACAGCGAATAGTTGAAGGTCGGCCACGAGCCGCGTTAGCTCTTGAGGCTCCGCCGGTAGCGTCTGATCGCGATCAACCCCCAGCATGAAGTGGCGTCCTTCCGGCATGTGCAGTGCCATTGCAATGCCGTTGCGATAGCCGTACTTCGCCTGGATCTCCCACAACTCGATCGCATCCTTGTCGAGGTACGTCTGCTGTCCCCACACGATCGGCATGGTTTGCCGCCGGCAGTGCTGCATCACAGGGTCCTTCTTGCCCAAAGCGGGAGCCTCGAAGTCGTGCTCAAAAGCCATCGGCGTGTTGTGCACGGTTACGAACTCAGACGCGATGCCAGGCCGGTCAACGACCACCATCGCCGACACCGTCTCGAACCCCAACTGCTGCGCGAAGCGAACTACAACCGACCGAAACTGGGCCTGATCTTTCGCTTCCAACACCGACTGATAGTCGCCTTGCAGCATTATTTAACGTTCAAACAGGGGGCCTTGGCAGTTCTTACGGTAGGCGCGGCCACCGCGCTTGTCCACACTGTGCGCCAACGGAGCGCCTGTGTCTCCGTCATTTCCCACAAGGAGCTGAGTATGTTGAACACTTCCTGGAGCGTGCGCGCATGGACGCCTTTATTGTGGCAGGCTGATGGCGCAGCCCGCTTGCAGTTTGACCACCTCGACACGCAGATTTTTCACAGTGGCGGCGAAGATGCCCCGGTCAGCGGTCAGACGGTGTGGCGCACCGATGCGGCCACCGGCGAAGCCGGGGTGGCGTGGGATTGGGTGATGTTGTCTGACGACGTGATCGCGATGGCCGACCCGATGTGCGTCGTCACGAACCTGCGCCTTCTCGGCAACAGCGGAGAGGTATTGACCTCCTGGGAAGCAGCGCGGCACCTGAGCCAGATCGTCTATGCCCTGCCGTGGCAGGGCGAGGTTCAGCGAGCAGTGCGCCAGCACCTCGACGACTGAGCAACGGCCGCGGCGCCGGCGCTGTTGGGGCGCCGGCCTACCGCAATGCCGCAGCGCGCAACTGGCGCGCGATGAAGCCGATGCACAGAACCGTGATCGCCGCGCACACGGCTAACGGGATCACCACGTCCAGCGGTGCCAGCGCTTCGCCTTTCAACACGCGGTTCATCAGCGTCACCTGGCCGAGCGCCGGCGTCCACAAGTGCCACGGCGCCTCGCCGCTCTGGTTGAACAGCGTGAACATCGGCAGCAGCGACACACCGAGGATGACCACGGTGTTGTTGGCTTGCGCCTCCTTGAAGCTCTTGCAGCGGATCGCAATCGCCATCATCACCGCGGCCAACGCAGCCGCAAGCGGTGCGAGCAGCGCCAGGAACAGCGCCGCCTCGCGCCAGCCGAACTGGAACATCGCGGCCAATGTTTCGCTACGCAGAAAACTCTGCGCCGGCAGGAACGACAGGCAACTGAGCAGCGCGATCAGCATGCCCACGGCGGCCACCGCGCCCCACTTGCCGATGACGATGTCGCGCCGCGACGCCGGGTTCATCAGCAGCGGCTCGAGCGAGCCGCGTTCGCGCTCGCCTGCAGTTGTGTCGAGCGCCGCGTTGAGCGCGCCGTAGAGCACGGCCATCATGATGAAGAACGGCAGCATGCCGGTGAGTTGTGCAGCGCGGCTCTGCGGATTGGCCAAGTCGCGCTCCAGCACGTCGATGACCTCCAGCGTGGCCGGCGCGACGCCGCGCCAGGCCAGGCGCAACACCGCCTGTTCACTCGAAAAACCGCGCAACAGCCGCAGCAGCCGGTTCACCGACTGGCCCGCGCGCTGGTTCGACGACGATGTCACGATCTCAACGAGCGGCGGCTCGCCGCGTGCCAGTTCGGTTTCGAACTCTTTGGTGACCAGAAGCACCGGGTCGCCGAGTTGTTGCGTGACCAGCTGCTTCTCGTAGTCAGCAGGCGCACCCGTGATCGAGTAGGTCTGCCGTTCGAGAAAATTGCGCAGCGTCGGCGCATGCTCGATCCCGACCACCACCACGGTGCGCTCCTCGGCCCGTTTCTCGATGCCGGCCACCAGTGCCGACAACGCGATCAGCACTATCGGCCCGATCGCCACTGACGACAGCAGCACGACCATCAGCGTGCGGCGGTCTCGCAGCGCGTCGATCAGTTCTTTCTTGAAGACGATCCAGGCATTCATGCGGAGGCTCTCTGTTCCTCTGCCGTGAAGGCCAGCTTGACGAAGCTCTCCTCGAAGTCGCGCTCGCCGCACTGCGCATTCAGCGCCGCCACCGTGCCCTCGGCCACCGTGCGCCCGTGCGAAACGACGATGACCAGATCGCACAGCCGCTCGACCTCTTGCATGATGTGCGTCGAAAAGACGATGCACTTGCCGGCCTCGTCACGCAGCCTCCGCAGCGACTCGCGCAGGGCACGCGTGGCCAGCACGTCGAGACCGTTGGTCGGCTCGTCCAGCACCAGGTTCGGCGGATCGTGAATGATCGCGCGCGCCAGCGCCGTCTTCATGCGCTCACCCTGCGAAAAACCTTCGGTGCGGCGGTCGAGCAGCGGCTTCATCTCGAGCATCTCGGCCAACAGCTCGGCGCGCGCCGACGCCGCATCCGCCGTCATGCCGTGCAGGCGCCCGTAGTAAACGATGTTCTCGCGCGCCGTCAACCGCGGGTACAGGCCACGCGCATCGGACAGCACACCCATGCGCGCCAACGCCTTCTGCGGCGCCTGCGCGACGTCGATGCCATCGACGCTGATGCGTCCGGCGTCCGGGACGATCAACGCTGCGGCCATGCGCAGCGTCGTCGTCTTGCCCGCGCCGTTGGGGCCGAGCAGGCCGGTGATGCGCCCGTCTTCGGCCTTGAAGCTGACATCAGCCACGGCCTGCACCGTGCGCGCCTTCTTGCCGCGGCCTTGCGTGAACCGCTTCGACAGATTCTGGATCTCGATCATCTTGCTGCCGCTTTCTGCTCGGCAGGCGCGAACATCGGCGGCCGCGGAATCGCCGTCACGCAGCTCGCATCGACCTGCAGCGCATCGTCGTCGGTGGCTGCATCGACAAAGCGGTACAGCACGTCGCGCATGCAGCCGATGGCCATCACGCCGTGGCCGGCGTTCGGCACGACCACATGCTTGGCCTTCGCACCGAGCGCCTTGGCCACGCGCTCGCCATGGCGTGGCGGCGTCACGGGGTCGAGGCCGCCAGACAGCACCAGCGTCGCGGCCGGTGCCGGCGGCACCGTGTAGAACGCGGCGGGCGCCGTGCCACGAGCGATCGTCGGGCAGGTCTGGTCGTACAGGCTGGCGAAGACGCCGCCGAAATCGACACCCGGCTTGTCGGTGGCAAGGTTCAAGCGCGGAAAATCTTCGGCACAGACGACCGCGAAGTGCATGCCCGCGGCGATCTGGGTGCCACGCCGTCCGCCGAACGACATTGCCACGCCGGCCAGCGGTTCGAAGCGTCCACGCGTGGCCTCGCCGATCGCCACCGGCAGCGCAGCGGCCAACGTCGGCGCGTACAGCGGCCCACGCACCATGCCGAGCAGCGTCTCGCGGGTCAGTTCGATCGACTCGCTGCGGCCGGTGAGCGGGTGCGCCAACGTCACCATGCGCGGCAGCGACGCCAGCAGCGCCCGCCAGCGTTCGGCAAGTTGCGGCTCGCGCGCATCACAGGCCTTGTCCTTCTTGCAGGCCGCGAGCAGCGCATCGAGCGCAGCCTGGTTGTCGGATGAAAACGAAGCCGGCAAAACCATGTCCGGCGGCGCCACGCCGTCGATCACGGCACGCCGCACGCGCTGTGGAAACTGGCGCTGGTACTCGAGCACCGCACGCGTGCCGTACGAGCCGCCGACGAGGTTGATCTTGTCGGCGCCGAGCGCAGCGCGCACGGCCTCGGCATCGGCCATCGCGATCGTCGTCGTGAAGAGTCGCAAATCGCCATGAGGCAGCGCCTTCAACTTGTCGAAGCATTGCGCCTGCTGCTGGCGCACACGCTGCATGTCGAACTGCTCGGCCAGCGGCCGAGCCGGGTCGTCGGCTTCGCAGACCAGCGGCGCGCTTTTGCCGACGCCGCGTTGGTCGATCAGCACGATGTCGCGCCGGGTGGTGAAGCGGCCCAACATCGCGCCCACGGTCGATGCAATCTCGATTGCGCTCTGCCCCGGCCCACCGGCAAAGAAGAACACCGGGTCGGGCTTCTTGTTGCGCGCCAGCGCCGGCAGCACAGCAAAGTGAATATCAACCTGCACCCCTTGCGGCCGCGCCGGATCGAGCGGCCGGGGGACCACGCCGCACAGCGCTTCGTGCTCGATACCCCGCAAGCGGCATGGCTTCAGGTCTGCCGCCTGCGCTGACAGGCCGAGCAATCCGGCGCAGAAGAGGAAGGTCGAATTTCGCATGGCGCGCATTGTCGCGGGGCGCTGCAGGAGATTGCGAATCGAGCTATGGTTTGTATCCCCTGACGCTAAAGAACCACCCCATGAAGCTCTACTACAGCCCCGGCGCCTGCTCCCTGTCACCGCACATCGTGCTGCGCGAGTCCGGCCTGCCGTTCACGCTGGTGTTGGCCGACATGAAAAAGCACCTGCTTGCCGACGGCACCGACTACTACGCCATCAATCCGAAAGGTTACGTGCCGCTGCTCGAACTCGACAACGGCGAACGCCTGTCCGAAGGCCCGGTCATCGTGCAGTACATCGCTGACCAGGTGCCCGACAAGAAGCTCGCGCCGCCCGCCGGCACGATGGCGCGCTACCGCCTGATGGAGTGGCTGAACTTCACCACCAGCGAGTTGCACAAGGGCTTTTCGCCGCTCTTCAACCCCGCCATGCCCGAAGCCGCCAAAGAACTCGCCCGGAAAAAGCTCGGCGACCGCCTGGCCTGGGTGGATGGTCAGCTCGCCGGCAAGCAATACCTGATGGGCGACACCTTCACCGTTGCAGACGCCTACCTGTTCACGGTCGCCGGGTGGGGGCAGTACGTCGGCGTCGACATCAAGCCGCTGACAAACCTGTCGGCCTACGTGGCCCGTGTGGCCGCGCGGCCCGCGGTGCAGGAAGCGATGAAGGCCGAGGGCCTGCTCAAGTAAGCGGCGATGAAGCGGCGGCAGCTCGCGCCCTGGATGGTCGCGGCCGCGTGGCTGCCGCACGCTTCGCGCGCCGAGACGGGTGCGCTGGCGCGGGCGATGTCTCGGGCGCGCGAACTGCGCGACCAGGCGCAACGCGGCGGCGATCAAGCCTACGGCGCGGTGGTCTTGCGCGGCGATGCGGTCGTCGGCGAAGGCCCCAGCCGCGTCGTCGTCAATGGCGACCCGACCGCGCATGCCGAGATGGAAGCCATTCGCGACGCCGCGCGGCGCCTGGGCAGACGCGACTTGTCGGGCTGCATGCTCGTCTCGACCTCACGGCCCTGCCGCATGTGCGAAGCCGCCGCGGGCTGGGCGCGCATCGAACGCATGGTGCACGGCGATGCGCTGACCGACGCAGGGCGGCCGTCGTGAAGCGACGCCGGTTGGCGATTGCTCTGCTGCTACCGGCTGCCGTGCGTGCGCAAGCCGTGCCGCCTGCGCTAATCGGCGCCGCCGAGCGCGGTGATGTCGATACGCTGTGCCGCCTGCTCGATGCAGGTGCGCCGGTCAATGCGCGGGACGCCCGCGGACGCAATGCGGTGCTCGCCGCGACGCAAGGCGGCCACGAAGAGGCGGCGCGCCTGCTGATCGAACGTGGCGCCGATGTCAACGCGCAAGACGAGATCGCCGACAGCGCCTTCCTGCTCGCCGGAGCGCGCGGCCACAGTGGCATCGTGCGCGCCGCACTCGGCGCCACTCCGCCGCCAGACTTCAAGCGCCTCAATCGCTACGGCGGCACGGCGCTAGTCCCGGCCTGCCACCACGGTCATGTCGACACGGTGCGCGTGTTGCTGACGACGGGCATCGACGTCAACCACATCAATCGCCTCGGCTGGAGTGCGCTGTTGGAAGCGATCATCCTCGGTGACGGCGGCCCCGCGCACACCGAGATCGTGCGCCTGCTGCTGACTCACGGCGCCGACCCGAACCTGGCCGACCACCAGGGCGTCATGCCACTGGCGCACGCCGAGCAGCGGGGCCAGCGCGAGATTGCACGAGCGCTGCGCGCGGC
>JANOEG010000541.1:0-5846 GCA_031413095.1 Burkholderiales bacterium
TCGTCGGATCGTGCGCGACGAGCAGTGTGTCCAGGTCGGCATCGAGGATGCGCCGGTCCGTGTAGGCGATCTGTACTTCGATGCCGTCGATGTCGAAACCGACGGCCATGCTGGCGTCGTCGGCTGAATGGTTGCGCCAGGTCCAGGGGCCACCCCCGGCGCGTTGGCAGGCCGCGAGCAGTTCGGCCTCCGCGGGGATGTCCGCGAAGACGATGCTCATGTCGATGTCCGAGCGATCGTCGGCAATGCCGATGACAGTCGAGCCGAAGAGCATGGCGGTGATGGCGCCTGGCGCGAGCGCTTCGTGAGCGTCGGCTACGCGCTGCGCGATCGCGCGGCGCTTTGCCGACGGCGAGTCCGTCGGTGGCGCGGCCGGTGGCTGGCGGGAGCGCTTGGTCACGAGCTGCCTGACCGAGGCATTCGAGGCGCTCGGCCCTGGCGCACTGTCAGATCGCTAGCCAGCACCGCCACACGGTCGTTCAGCGGAGCACACCGCCCTCGCGCTGCACACCTGGCGGCGCTCTGCCGCCCTCGTCAGCGCTGATGGGCGTGCGTCGGCACAAACGGCTTCGATGGTTGGCGCAGGCCGTCTGCGGTGGCACCAGCTGAAGCATTCATCGCCAGCCGCACCGCATCGAGCGGTTGCAGGCCGGGCGTCGAACTGAGAAGGCCAGCCGCGTAGCGCGAAATCCATGCAGCGTTGGTACGGGCGGGGGGCGAGTCTTGAAGGGCCATGCGAACCTCCGAGCGGACACCCATAGTGCGCGCTTGCGGCACCTCTGGTCAACGCCTGTTCGCGATTGGCAGGCGACTTTGCAGTCGGTAACCAAATTGCGCTTGCGAAATCCGCAACCAACGCAAGGCCAGTCACCTGCCCCTTCAGCGCTTCTCGACAAGCCCTTCAAGTCGCCCGCGCCGCGCTGACGCGCCAGATCACATCGCCCACGTCGTCGGCCACGAGCAAACAGCCGCCGGGGCCGATCGCCACGCCGACGGGCCGGCCGTACGAAACGCTTTCATCCGGCGCGAGGAAACCGGTGAGGATGTCGCGCGGCCGGCCAGAAGGACGACCGTTCGCGAACGGCACGAAGACAACGCGGTAGCCGCTGAGCGTGCTGCGGTTCCACGAGCCGTGCTGTCCAACGACCATGCCGTCTTCGTCAAATCCTGGCAGCGTGCCGGCAGGCAGCCAGCACAGGCCGAGCGACGCGGTGTGGCCGCCGAGCGCATAGTCTGGCGTGATGGCGGTGGCGACCCGCGCTGCATCTTGCGGCACGCGGTCGTCCACCGTCTGCCCCCAGTAGCAATACGGCCAGCCGTAGAACGCGCCGTCCATCACCGAAGTGAGGTAGTCCGGCGGCGTCTCGTCGCCGAGGCCGTCGCGCTCGTTGACCACCGTCCACAGCAAACCTGTCTGCGGCTCCCAGGCCAGGCCGACGGGGTTGCGCAGGCCCGCCGCGAAGATGCGATTCTGGCCGGTGGCCAGGTCGAGCTCGTAGATGCAGGCCCGGCCCTCTTCGACCTCGAAGCCGCTCTCTGCAATGTTGCTCAGAGAACCGACACCGACGTAGAGCTTGCGGCCGTCTTTGCTGGCCAGCAGGCTGCGTGTCCAGTGACCGCCGGGCTTGAACGTGGTGAGTTTTCGCGCTGGCGCGGTGATGCTCGTGGTACCGCTCGTGTACGGGAAGGCGACGACGCCATCGGTGTTGCCAACGTAGAACGTGTCGCCAACGAGCGCCATGCCGAAGGGCTGGCTCAAACCATCGAGCAGGGTCTCGCGCACTTCGGCCACGCCGTCGCCATCGGCGTCGCGCAGCAGCGTGATGCGGTTCGGGCTCTCTCCGATGGCGGCGGCGCGCTTCAAGGTGCTGATCATCGCGCGGTCGAAGATCGTCTTCGCCGGCCCGGGCATGAACAGGGCTTCGGCCACGGTCACATCGCCATTGGGCAGCAGGTGAATCCAGCGTGGGTGCTTGAGGCCGGTGGCGAAGGCGTTGACGTCGAGGCCCGGTGCAGCGGTGGGCTTCTGCCCCGCCGCCCAGCCCTGTGCCGTGGGCATCTTCAGCGTCGGGATGCGGCCTTGCGGTCTGGCCGCGGGAATTGTCGGTGCCGTGCCGACCGCACGCTCACCCACGCGGCCTTGCAACCGCCGCCAGTGCAGCGCGGCGTTGCCGACCATCGCGACGGCTTTTGAAAAGGCGCTGGACTCACTCATCTCATCTCTCCTCTCGGTAGCACTTTGGCATTGTCGCTGGCGAATTCAGCGCAGCTATCCTCCCACCCACATCGTCTGACCGGATACCGCGCAAGTCACATCGGCGTTTCCACCGAAGGCGTCCACCTTCGTACCCGATAGAGTGATATGTCAGTTGCTGAGGGAGGGACACCACATGCGGATGGTTTGGATTCGTCGCGCAACCTGGACAGGCTTGGCCTGCTTGATGCTCGCTTGCGGCGGTGGTGGCAGCGACGGGGGCGGTGATGATCCTGCTTCGGGGCCAACGGGGTTCGTGCCGACCGCTCCCACGCCAGGTGCCGTGTTGTATGCCCAAGCGTCGACCCTTCGACCGCTGCGCGCCGGCTCGCGCTGGAGCTATCGCACTGCTGACTATCCCAACGGACGTTTTGGTCAATCTACGGTCAAGCAGACGGCAGGTGCCACCGCGGGCGCAATTCAGGAAGTCGACTCATCCGCGCCTTCTGACGTCAGCACGGTGTCGCTCGACGGATCGGGCAACGTTCTGCTCGCTGCGCAGCTTGTGCTGGTACCTGGAACCACGGGAATCGCGATCAATAGCGTCGAGCTGAATGCGACGGTTCGCGCCAACGAGCAATTGGTGCTGTTCGATCGACGCATTGCCAGCTCTGGAATCGATGTGGATCGCGACGGCCGGCAGGATCGACTGGAACTAGCCATCTGGCGACGGGTGGTGGACAACGAGGACATCACCCTGCCCAATTTCGCCGGCACATTGCGCGCGCTGCGGGTCGACACCTTCGCCACTGCGCGCATCACGCCGAGCGGTGGCGGCGCGCCACAGACCGAGTCAACGCAGGTTTCGACTTGGTACGCTCCAGGGATCGGCATCGTGCGCAACGCGACGCCGGGCACGGCAGGCCGTCCTCACGACACTGACGATGTACTGCTCGGATACGACGGCGTCAGCGCGGGCTGGGGTTGGATCGTCAACGAAGAGTTCAGCTGGGAGTTCCGTTCGGTTGCGAACCGCCCGCTGTTCGCGCTAGCGCTGCCCGAAGGCGCGCTGGTCGACGGCGGGCAGACGCTCTACCGCGTGGACCGCAACGGCAAGGTCCTGGCCAGCGCCGACTTCACTCCCGGCGGAGGGTTACCCGTCAAGCGCGGCATGCTGCGCTTTGCCTCAGGCACGCGAATCATGACGGGCGCTTTCCCGACCTTCGCTGTCTACACGATCAACGAGGCTAGCGCAGCGGCTTCGGCCGCCGCGCTGACCATCGACCTCAGCGGACGCACGGGGCAGTTCCCCGTGGATCTCGACGTCAGCTTCGTGAGCGATCCGGCGGCACCGTTGGCGTGGGCCATCTGGCAGCGCTCGTTCACTGCGACGCCGAGCGTTCAGGCGTGGGAGATCGTGCTGCGCCGCCTCGACAGCACGGGCCTGTTGGGCGGCGAGATCCGGCTCGCACTCGACTCGACCAGCACGCAGGTCCGAGCGCGACCCACTGCCAACGGCATGGTCGTCACCTGGGTGGACTACGCAGCCACCGGCGAGTACACAAACAGGGTGGTGTTCGTCTCCAACTCAGGCGCGATTGCAAATGACCAGGGCTGGGTCACGCCTCGCCCAACGGGATCGTCCGACTGGCCCACGCTCAACGTGCTGACTGATGCCGGCACGGCGTGGCTTCTCTGGGACGGGCCGACGGCCAGTTCCGACGCCCTCTCGCCCCATGGCTTGAGGCTCGACGCTGCGGGCTCACCCGTGGGCACGGGCGTTGACACCGCGGCCCTGCGCGCTGCCAGCATTGGTGTGCTCGACGGTGCCGCAGCGGCGGGCGGGTGGTGGTCGCGGCTGACGGCGACTGGTGGTCATTGGTACACGATCGCGCAGACCATTGGCTTGGTCTACCCCGATGACCCAGCGCCGAGTTTTTGGCTCGATCTGCGGGAGTTCAATCCGGGCGCCGGTGCGCTCGCAGGGAACATCCAGACCCAACTGATGTTTCGCATACCCACTCAACAACCCCTCTACGTTCCGCCAATCGTGTTCGACGATCGCATCCTGCTGTTGACCGACGATGCCCAGTTCGTCAGGCCCACCGTGATATGGAGGCGATGAGCAACAACATGCACTCGATCGCCGACTTCATCGCCGCGCACGCCGACAAGGAACGCGACGCCGGCCCGTTCGAAGTCGAGAACCGCTCGACGCTGCAGGTCAACCTGCAAGGCACGGTGTACGCCAAGGCCGGCGCCATGGTCGCCTACCGCGGCGACGTGAAGTTCTCGCGCAAGAGCACGCTCGAAGACGGTGTCGGCAAGTTTCTCAAGAAGGCCGTGACCGGTGAGGGCATGACGCTGATGAAGATGGAAGGCAACGGCCGCGTCTACCTCGCCGACCGCAACAAGCGCGTGCACGTGCTCCACCTTGCCGGCGAGAGCCTGTGCGTCAACGGCAATGACCTGCTGGCGCTGCAGTCCACGCTCGACTGGGACATCGTCATGCTGAAGAGCGTGGCCGGTGCGCTGTCGGGCGGTTTGTTCAACGTGCAGATCTCGGGCAGCGGCCTGGTGGCGATCACCACGCACGGCGACCCGCTCGTGCTGCCGGTCACGCGCACACGCCCGGTGCACACCGACCCGCAGGCCACGGTGGCGTGGAGCGGCAACCTGCAGCCCGACATGCACACCGACATCTCGCTCGGCACCCTCGTCGGCCGCGGCAGCGGTGAGTCGGTGCAGATGCGCTTCAAAGGGGACGGCTGGGTGATGGTGCAGCCGTACGAGGAAGGTCCGGTGCTGGCGCGGTAGCTACACAGCAGGCAGAAACAGCGCCGGGTCCACCGCCTGCGCGTTCAGGTACACGCTGAAGTGAAGATGCGCGCCGGTGACGCGGCCGGTGGCGCCGACTTTGCCGAGCGGCGCACCGGCGGCGAGCACCGCGCCGAGCACCGCGCCGCGCACGGTGTCGACCGCAGACAGGTGGCAGTACAGCGTCAAGAAACCCTGGCCGTGATCGACGATCACGGTGTTGCCGTTGAAAAAATAGTCGCCGGTGTCGATCACCTCGCCGGCAGCGGCGCTGAGCACCGGCGTGCCCGCGGGCGCGGCGAGGTCCATGCCGCTGTGCGGGTTGCGCGACTGGCCGTTGAAAACGCGCCGCAGACCGAACGACGACGAGCGCGGGCCGCTCGTGGGCACGAGCAGGCGCAACGTCTCGGGTGCGCGCGCACTGAAGCGGCGCAGCACCTCGGCCAGGTGCACTCGCTCGCGCTCGTAGCGCGCCAGGTCCTTGGGCGACAGCTCCACATGCTTCGGCTCCACGGTCAGGCGCTGCTCGGCGTACTGCTTTTCCTGCAACGAGAAAGCAACGTCGCGCGCGCGGCCATCGGCGCCGCGCACACCGAGCGTCTGAGTCTGCTTTACGTCTGCCGCCAGGCCGATGCCGACCACCGCGACCCAATTGCCTTCGCGCTGTGCTTGCGGCAACACCATCACCGGCTTGCCGCCGAAAGTGGCAGTGGGTCGGGCCGCACCGGCGCCGAGTTCGACCAGGGCCACGCCGCCGGGCACGGCCAAGGCTTGCGGCAGCGTGGCGGCCCTGGCGCTCCTGACAGCACTTGCAGCCACCACGGCGAATGCCGCG
>JANOEG010000542.1:0-2771 GCA_031413095.1 Burkholderiales bacterium
CTGAACACGACCACGATCACGAGCGCAGCGCCTTCGACGGACACCACGACGAAGGCTCTGCGCAATGCCAGCTGCTTGACCAACTGAGCCACGCCGATGGCGTGACGCCGTCGCTGCAGGGCTGTGCGTTTGCACTGCCCGCCACGGCGTTCGCTGTCGCACCGGCTGCGCCGCGTTGTGCAGCATGCGCGTGTGGCTACCACGCCCGCGGGCCGCCGATCTTCCTCGTCTGACAGTCCGTTGCTGTGTCTGCCGCCGCGATGCGGCAGCGTGGCTCTTGTCATGCGTGCGCACACGCGCACCCCCCGCGAGGATTTCTCCCATGCAATCTCATTTGCGCGCGCCGTTTCGCCGGCGCGCTTCGGTGCTGGCCGTTCTGGCCTTCTGCGCTCCTGCTGCCATGGCGCAGCAAAGCACTTCATCCCCCAGCACCACCACTATCGTCATCACCGGAAACCCGCTGCGCAATGAACTCGGCGGGCCGAGCAGCGTGCTCGGCGGCGATGCGCTGACCCGTGCGCGCAGCGGCACGCTCGGCGACACGCTCTCCGGCCTGCCCGGCGTGGCGGCCACCGGCTTCGGCCCGCAGTCGAGCCGGCCGGTCATCCGGGGTCTGGACGGCGACCGCATCCGCCTGCTCGACAACGGCGGTGCGGCCGTCGATGCGTCGAGTCTGTCCTTCGACCATGCGGCCGCCATCGACCCGCTGGTGGTCGAGCGCTTCGAAGTGCTGCGCGGCCCTGCCGCGCTGCTCTATGGCGGCAGCGCCACCGGCGGCGTCGTCAACGCGATCGACAACCGCGTGCCGCGCACGGCGCTCACCGGCCTGGGCGGCCGTGCAGAGTTGCGCTTCGGCGGCGCGGCGCGCGAGCGTGCGGGGGCTGCCGTGCTCGAAGGCGGCGCCGGTGGCTTCAACTGGCATGCCGACGTGGCCGCGCGCAAGAGCAGCGACTTGCGCGTGCCGCGCTTCACGCCGGTGGAAGAGGGCGTGCCTGGCGAGCCGCGCACGCGCGTCGTCAACTCGGCCGGCGACAGCAAGGCCGGCGCGGTCGGCGCGTCGTGGTCCGATGCCGAGGGCTATGTCGGCGCGTCGATCGACACCTACCGCAACAACTACGGCGTGACGGTCGAGCCCGACGTGACGATCGACATGAAGCGCGATCGCTTGCAACTGGCGGGCGAACGCAAGCTCGGCGGCCCAATCGAGCGCATCGAGTGGAACGCCGGCCATACACGCTACGGGCACGAGGAGATTGAAGGTAGCGGCGAGGTCGGCACGACGTTCACGAGCCGCGGCTCGGAGCTGCGCGTGCAGGCGCAGCACGCACCGCTGCCGCTGGCCGGCGGCGCGATGCGTGGCGTCTTCGGCGCGCAGATCGAAAAGCTCGACTTCTCTGCGCTCGGCGAAGAAGCTTTCGTGCCCGACACCGGGACCCGCAGCGGCGCGCTCTTTGCGCTTGAAGAGTGGAAGGGCTCCGCGTTGTCGATCAACGGCGGCGTGCGTGCCGAGCGGGTGCGCGTGACATCAGCCGGCGACGCGCCGGGCGCTGTCGAGCCGCGATTCGGCACCGCCGCCGAGCGCCGCTTCTCGCCGGTGAGCGCCTCGCTCGGCGTGACGCTGCCGGTGTCGAAGGCGCTGGCGTTGACGGCGCAGATCGGTCACACCGAGCGCTCGCCGACCTACTACGAACTTTTCGCTAACGGCGTGCATGTGGCGACCGGCGCGTTCGAGGTCGGCGACCCGTCGCTCGGCGTCGAGCGCAGCGCGCATGCCGAGGTGGGGGCACAGTGGACGTCGGGCGCGTCGCAATTGAAGGCGCAGGTCTTTGCGACGCGCTTCTCGCGCTACATCGCACTCGACGCCACCGGCAACACCTTCGAGGAACTCAACGAAGAAGGCGAACTGGTGTCGCTGCCGGAGTTGGCCTTTCGCGCAGTGCGCGCGCGGCTCGTCGGCGTGGAAGTGGAAGGCAAGACGCGCCTGATCGAACGTGCGCCGTGGACGCTCGATGCCATCGGCGCACTCGACCTCGTGCGCGGCACGAACCGCACGAGTGGTGAGCCGCTGGCGCGTCTGCCGCCGCTGCGCGCACGCGTTGGCGTCGAGGCCGCGCACGGCGCGTGGACGGCAGGTGCGACCGTGCGCCATCTTGCAAAGCAGACGCGCGTGCCCTCTACCGACGTGCCCACGCCGAGCGCGACGCTGCTCGACGTGAATCTGAGCTGGCGTCAGCGCTGGGGGAGTGCCGAGGCGCTGTGGTTCGCACGCATCGACAACGTCGGCGATGAGCTCGCGTTCAACGCTGCTGCGCTGCGCACCGCGCGCGAGTTGTCGCCGTTGCCAGGCCGTTCGGCAACACTGGGGCTGCGCGTGGCCTGGTGACGCCGCTCAGGGTGCGAGACGCTCTCGCACCCA
Organism: Burkholderiales bacterium; assembly: GCA_031413095.1. Taxonomy (GTDB): domain Bacteria; phylum Pseudomonadota; class Gammaproteobacteria; order Burkholderiales; family Burkholderiaceae_C; genus CADEEN01. Next base: position 2,417 of record JANOEG010000542.1, read on the forward strand.
ACCGGCGCCGTCCTGCCGGTAGCGCAGCCGGTCATGCAGCCGGCTCTTGCGCCCCTGCCAGAACTCCCAGGCTTCGGGCACGAGGCGGTAGCCGCCCCAATGTGGCGGCCGCGACGGACTCAAGCCATGCCGGACGGCCGCCTTCGCTGCATTGGCGACGAGCACGGTGCGTGAGCTGATGACCTGGCTTTGCGGCGACGCCCAGGCGCCCAGACGCGAATCCAGCGGTCGCGTCGCGTAGTAGGCGTCGCTTTCTTCGGCGCTCGCCAACTCGACGCGGCCCTCGATGCGGACCACGCGCTCCAGTTCGACCCAGTGGAATTGCAGCGCCGCGTGCGGGTTGGCTGCCAGCTCG
>JANOEG010000543.1:0-2653 GCA_031413095.1 Burkholderiales bacterium
CATCGCCGCCTGCTCACTCATCAACCCGCCATCTGCTTCACGGCATCAACGACGAAAACCAATACCGCTTGACAGAGAAGGAAGTCCCTGTAAAGGGTTAGGCGTCACTGCGGTATGGTGAAGAGGCTTCAATCTGGTTGCGTCCTTCCGTCAAACCATCGACCTACTAGCCAGCCAATGAAGATCAGTGGTAGTGAGAATAGAGGAATGAGTACAAGTGCAATAGCAGCCTGAGGATCTGAACTCAGATCAACGGATGCGTGTAAGTACAACGGAAGCGAGAAGCCCAAAACAGCCGGGAACCATACCGACCGAGGGTTGCGGTAACTGAACGACGCGGCGAGGACTGTTCCCCAGCAGATTGCATTGAGTCCGGCAAAGAAGAGTGTGGCGCCAAGTCCGCTGAAGAAGTAAGACCACAGCCAATCAGTGCCTCTGGTAAGTGTGCCAGGCAGTCGTGCTGCATATGGCAGCAATACACCAGCAGCTACGACCGCAGCCCGAGCATTATTCATTCTTCGTGCGCCTGAGAGTTGAATTAGAAGGGAGTGGACAGGAGCGATGAGGTGGCTGATCTACTTGCCGAGCTTCGAGTGCGGATTCAGAGTTCGCAACGCAGCCCGGCGTTGTTTGTGTGACGCCTAACTTGTTCTAGACCGCAATATTGCGGCGTAAGCAGCTTGTGTGCGGCGTAAGCAGGGAGGCTTCGAGTCGTGCATCTTGTTGTCGGCGTTGAATTTTCGGACGGGTTGTTGCGCATTCAACACGCGTATGCAACTCGCTGCAAATCCACAGAAACTGGCATCGCTCAGCTGCCCGCCGCCGCCAGCACGCCATTCAACGTCGAGCTCGGACGCATCACCGCCTTCGCCTTCTCGGCATCGACCAGGTAGTAGCCGCCGATGTCGGCCGGCTTGCCCTGGATGACCGTCAGCTCCTCGACGATCTTGGCCTCGTTGTCGGCCAGCGCACGCGCCAGCGGCGCGAGCTGTTGTTGCAGCGCCGCGTCCTCGGTCTGCGCCGCCAGCTCCTGCGCCCAGTACAGCGCCAGATAGAACTGGCTGCCGCGGTTGTCGAGTTCGCCGGTGCGCGGTGACGGGTTCTTGTTGTTGTCGAGCAGCTTGCCGGTGGCGGCGTCGAGCGTTTTCGCCAGCAGCTTGGCCTTGGCGTTGCCGGTCTTGAGGCCGAGGTCTTCGAGCGACACCGCGAGCGCGAGGAACTCGCCGAGCGAATCCCAGCGCAGGTGGTTCTCTTCGACGAGTTGCTTGACGTGCTTCGGTGCCGAGCCGCCGGCCCCCGTTTCGTACATGCCGCCGCCGGCCATCAGCGGCACGATCGACAGCATCTTGGCGCTGGTGCCCAGCTCCATGATCGGGAACAGGTCGGTCAGGTAGTCGCGCAAGATGTTGCCGGTGACCGAGATGGTGTCCAGCCCGCGCACCACGCGCTCGAGCGTGTAGCGCATCGCGCGCACCTGCGACATGATCTGGATGTCCAGGCCGCTGGTGTCGTGCTCCTTCAAGTAGGTCTGCACCTTCTTGATCAGCTCGTTCTCGTGCGGCCGGTACGGGTCGAGCCAGAACAGCGCCGGCGTGCCCGAGTTGCGCGCGCGCGTCACGGCCAGCTTGACCCAGTCGCGGATCGCGGCGTCCTTGACCTGGCACATGCGCCAGATGTCGCCCGTCTCCACGTTCTGCACCAGCAGGACCTCGCCGCTGGCGTTGTCGACGATGCGCGCCTCGCCGTCTTCCGCGATCTCGTAGGTCTTGTCGTGCGAGCCGTACTCCTCGGCCTGCTGCGCCATCAGGCCGACGTTGGGCACCGTGCCCATCGTCGCCGGGTCGAAGTTGCCGTTGGTCTTGCAGAAGTTGATGACCTCCTGGTAGATGCGCGCGAACGTGCTCTCCGGGATCACGGCCTTGGTGTCCTTGGGGCGGCCGTCGGCGCCGTACATCTTGCCGCCGCTGCGGATCATCGCCGGCATCGATGCATCGACGATGACGTCGTTGGGTGCATGCAGGTTGGTGATGCCCTTGGCCGAATCCACCATCGCCAGCTCCGGGCGGTTCTCGTGGCAGGCGTGCAGGTCGCGCACGATCTGCTCGCGCTCGCGCTCCGGCAGCGTGGCGATCTTGTCGTACAGGTTGACCATGCCGTTGTTGACGTTGACGCCGAGCTGTTCGAACAGCGCGCCGTGCTTGGCAAAGGCGTCCTTGTAGAAGATCTTGACGGCGTGGCCGAAGACGATCGGGTGCGAGACCTTCATCATCGTCGCCTTGACGTGCAGCGAGAACATGACGCCGGTCTTGCGCGCGTCTTCCATCTCGCGCTCGTAGAACTCGCACAGCGCCTTCTTGCTCATGAACATGCTGTCGATGATCTCGCCGGCCAGCAGCGGCACGTTGGGCTTCAGCACCACCGTGCGCCCGTCGCGCGTGACGAGTTCCATGCGCACCTCGCGCGCCTTGTCGAGCGTCATCGACTTCTCGCCGTGATAGAAGTCGCCGACCTTCATCGTCGAGACATGCGTGCGCGAGGCCTGGCTCCACTCGCCCATCGAGTGCGGATTTTTTTGCGCATAGCGCTTCACGGCCATCGGCGCGCGGCGGTCGGAGTTGCCTTCGCGCAGCACCGGGTTGACGGCGCTGCCGAG
>JANOEG010000544.1:0-1625 GCA_031413095.1 Burkholderiales bacterium
GCAGGATCAGGCCGATCAGCATGAAGGCGATCGGCAGGTAGAGCGCCGTCATGACCACGCCGTGCGCTTTCGGGAACGCGATCAGCAGGATGCCGATGCCGAGCACGAGCCAGGTTTCGTTGGCGTCCCAGAACGGGCCGATCGAGGCCACCATCAGGTCTTTCTCGGCATCGGGCGCACGCGGCAACAGCATGCCCACGCCGAGGTCGAAGCCGTCGAGCACGACGTAGACGAACATCGACAGCCCCATCAGGCCGAGAAAGATGACAGGCAGCGCCTGCGGCCAGTCGATGTTCATGTCGTGGCCTGCGAGACTTCAACGGCCACGGCCTTCGACGAATGCATCGGCGGCTCGACAGCCGTCTTCACCGGATGCTCGGCCATGTACTTCAGCACCGCGATGTAGGCCGCTGTCAACGCGAGGTACAGCGTGACGTAGAGCGCGAGCGTGAAGGCGATGTGCGCGGCCGGTGTGGACGAGACCACGTCGGCGGTCTTGACCAGGCCGTAAACGATGAACGGCTGGCGCCCGATCTCGGTGACGTACCAGCCGGCCACGGTGGCGAGCCAGCCGGAGAACGTCATGCCGACGAACAGCCACAACAGCGGCCGCGGCAGCGCTTCAGCGCGCCAGCCGCGGCGCTTGTAGAGAAACAGGCCGAGCCAGCTCGTGGCCAGCATCAGCATCCCCGTGCCGACCATGATGCGGAAGCCGAAGAACAGCGGAGCGACAGGCGGGTGCGCGCCCTTGAAGTCGTCCAGGCCCTGCAGCTCGCCGTCGGGGTCGTGGCGCAGGATCCAGCTCGCGCCCTTGGGAATGCCGATGGCGTAGCGGTTCTCGCGCGCTTGTTCATCCGGCCAAGCGAACAGCAGCAGCGGCGCGCCCTTCTCGGTCTTCCAGATGCCTTCCATCGCCGCGATTTTTTGCGGCTGGTGTTCGAGCGTGTTCAGGCCGTGCATGTCGCCGACGACGATCTGCAGCGGGATCAGCAGCGCGCCGAGCGTCAGCCCGGTGCGCAGCATCTTCGGCGTGGCGAGGTTGGCGAAACCGCGCAGTTGCTGCCAGGCGGCGACGCCGGCGATCAGGAACGACACCGTCAGCCCCGAGGCCAGCAGCATGTGCGTGAAGCGGTACGGGAATGACGGGTTGAAGATGATCGCCAGCCACGACTCGACGAAGAACTCGCCGCCCTCGATGCGGTAGCCGGTGGGCGTCTGCATCCACGAGTTCAGCACCAAGATCCAGAACGCGCTGAGGGTGGTGCCGAAGGCGACGAGGAAGGTGGCCAGCAGGTGCACTTTCTCGCCGACGCGGCCGTGCCCGAACAGCATGATGCCGAGGAAGCCCGCCTCCAAGAAGAACGCCGTCAGCACCTCATAGCCGAGCAGCGGCCCGGCGATGTTGCCGACGCGCTCCATGAAGCCGGGCCAGTTGGTGCCGAACTGGAAGCTCATCGTGATGCCGCTGACGACGCCGAGCGCGAAGGTCAGCGCGAAGACCTTGGTCCAGAAGCGGTAGGCCATCAGCCAGGCGTCGCTGCGCGTGGACAGCCAGCGCAGACGGAAGAACAGCAGCACCCAGCCGAGGGCGATGCTGATCGTCGGGAACATCACATTCCACATCC
>JANOEG010000545.1:0-5117 GCA_031413095.1 Burkholderiales bacterium
CCGCGTCAGGCGCGCCGACCAGTAGGCGCTGTACTCGGTGGTCCAGCGTTCGTAGATCCATTGAATCGGCACGGCGTTGAACCACAGGCGCTTGTCGCGGCCTTCGCGCTCGGCGATGACGAGGTCTGCGCCTTCGAGCACGGTCAGGTGCTTCATCACCGCAAAGCGCGTCATCTCGGCGTCGAAGTGTTCGCAGACGCGATTGACGTTGCAGCCGGGCTCGGCCTTGAGCACATCGAGCACGCGCCGTCGCGGCTCGGACGCGAGCGCAAAGAGCACGGCGTCCAGGGTGTCGTTGTCACGGCTCGGGTTCATTATGTGACAAGATAGTCACATAAAACGCCAGTGTCAAGCGCCGCCTGCGGCGGTCAGTTCAGTCGCGGACGATCGTGCGCGGCTTGCCGCTGCCGTCGATGGCAACGTAGGTCAGGTTGGCTTCGGTGACCTTGACGATGTGCAGGTTGGCCGGGTCGCGTTCGGCATAGACCTCCACATGCACGGTGACGGACGTGTTGCCGACGCGTTCGACGCGAGCGTAGAACGAAAGCAGATCGCCGACGCTCACCGGCTGCTTGAACAGGAACTGGTTGACCGCCACCGTGGCGATGCGGCCGCGCGCGATGCGCAGCGGCAGCACCGCACCGGCCAGGTCGACCTGCGCCATCAGCCAGCCGCCGAAGATGTCGCCGTTGCCGTTGGTGTCGGCCGGCAGCGGCATCACGCGCATCACCAGCGCCGAGCCGTCCGGCAGGACGGGCGGCGCCATCATCGGTTGGGGGTAGCTCATAGGGTGATCATTCTTCCACGACACTGGGGGCATGCGTCCTTCGATCGCCGTCCCTCCACTGCCCACGCTGCCTGGCCAGGCGCCGCCGCCTCCTGTCGGCTTTGCGCCGATCCGCAAGCTGTTGCCTTACGTGTGGCAATGGAAGTGGCGCGTGCTGCTCGCGCTGGCTTGCCTCATCGGCGCCAAGCTCGCCAACATCGGCGTGCCGCTGGTGCTGAAGGCGCTGGTCGATGCGCTCGATCTGAAACCCGGCGATCCGCGCGCACTGCTGGTCGTGCCGGTGGCGCTGATCCTGGCCTATGGTGCGCTGCGCGTCTCGGTGACGCTCTTCACCGAGCTGCGCGAGTTCCTGTTCTACCCGGTGGCGGCGCGTGTGGCGCGCAAGGTGGCGCTGCAGACTTTCGAGCACCTGCTGGCGTTGTCATTGCGGTTTCACCTCGAGCGACAGACCGGTGGCGTCTCGCGCGACATCGAGCGTGGCTCGCGCGCGATTCATTCGCTGCTCAACTATTTCATCTACAACATCCTGCCGACGCTGGTCGAGATCAGCCTGGTGATCACGCTGCTGGCCGCCAAGTTCGACGGCTGGTTTGCCGGCATTACGCTGGCGGCACTGGTGAGCTACATCGGCTACACGATCACGGTGACCGAGTGGCGCACGCACTTCCGCCGCGCGATGAACGAGCAGGACAGCAAGGCCAACACGCGCGCGGTGGATGCGCTGATCAATTACGAGACCGTCAAGTACTTCAACAACGAGCGTTTCGAAGAGAGGCGCTACGACGACAACCTGCGCCATCTCGAGAAGGCGTCGATCAAGTCGCAGACCTCTCTCTCTGTTTTGAACCTCGGCCAGAGCTTGATCATTGCGGTGACGGTGACGCTGCTGGTCTGGCGCGCCACCGTCGGCGTGGTCGATGGCCAGTTGACGCTCGGCGACCTGGTGCTGATCAACGCATTGATGATCCAGCTCTACATCCCGCTGAACTTCCTCGGCGTGATCTACCGCGAGATCAAACAATCGACGGTGGACATGGAGAAGATGTTCGCGCTGCTTGGTACACACCGCGAGATCGCAGATTCACCCGATGCCAAGCCGCTCAACGTGGGGCAAGGCAGTGTGCGCTTCGACAAAGTCAGCTTCTCGTACAACGCCGACCGGCCGATCCTGCACGACGTGAGCTTCGAGATCCCACCGGGCAAGACGGTCGCCGTGGTCGGGCCGTCGGGCGCGGGCAAGTCGACGCTGGCGCGGCTGCTCTATCGCTTCTACGACGTGAGCGGCGGCGGCATCTCGATCGACGGCCAGGACATCCGTGCGGTGACGCAGAGCACGCTGCGTGCGGCCATCGGCATCGTGCCGCAGGACACCGTGCTCTTCAACGATACGGTGGAATACAACATCGCCTACGGCAAGACCGGTGCGACGCGGGAGCAGGTGGAGGCCGCAGCGAAGGCGGCGCACATCCACGCCTTCATCTCCAGCACGCCGCAGGGCTACGGCACGATGGTTGGCGAGCGCGGCCTCAAACTTTCTGGTGGCGAGAAACAACGCGTGGCGATCGCGCGCACGCTGCTGAAGGACCCGCCGCTGCTGATCTTCGACGAGGCCACGTCGGCGCTCGACTCCGCGAACGAACGCGCCATCCAGGCCGAACTGCGCAGCGCGGCGCAGGGCAAGACGGCGCTGGTGATTGCGCACCGCCTGTCCACGGTGGTCGATGCGCACGAGATCGTCGTCCTGGAGCAGGGCCGCGTCGTCGAGCGAGGGTCGCACCCGGTGCTGCTGGCCAAAGGAGGGCGCTACGCTCAGATGTGGCAACTTCAGCAGTCGGGCGCTGACTTCGCATAAAAGACCATGGACACCAAGTGGCTCGAAGACTTCGTGAGCCTGGCGCAGACGCGCAGCTTCTCGCGCTCGGCGCAATTGCGGCATGTCACGCAGCCGGCGTTTTCGCGCCGCATCCAGGCCCTCGAAGGCTGGGCCGGTGTCGATCTGGTCGATCGCTTGATCTACCCGACGCGCCTGACATCTGCCGGTGACACGTTCCTGGCGCAAGCGCAGGAGATGCTCGGCAGTCTGCAGGCCACGCGCAACCTGATGCGCACGCACCAGACCAGCGGCAGCGACATGCTCGACTTTGCGCTGCCGCACACACTGGCCTTCTCGTTCTTTCCGCACTGGCTGCTCGAGTTGCGGCGCACGTTCCCGCAGTTGAAGACAAGGCTGATCGCGCTCAACGTGCACGACGCCGTGCTGCGCCTGACCGAAGGCCATTGCGATCTGCTGCTGGCCTATGACCATCCGTCGCAGCCGCTGCAACTCTCGCCGGATCGCTACGAGATGCTGACGCTCGGCCAGGAAACGCTGGCGCCGTTTTCTCGTACGGGCACGCGGGCCGACAGTGAGGGCAAGCCGGTCTGGCGCCTGCCCGGTTCGGCGTCGGCCAAGCTGCCCTTCCTGAGTTATGCCTCGGGCGCCTACATGGCGCGACTGGTCGAACACATCCTGAAGGCCGCGCCGCAACCGCCGCAGTTGAACCTCGTCTATGAGACCGACATGGCAGAGAGCCTGAAGGCGATGGCGCTCGAAGGTCATGGCCTCGCATTTCTGCCGGCCAGCTCGGTGAAGAAGGACGTGCGCGCCAAACGCCTGGCGCCAGCGGGCGAACCTGGTGCATGGGAAACCACGATGGACGTGCGCATCGTGCGCGAGCGACCGCAGTCGGTGCGCGGCGTCAAGCCCGGCGCTGCGGCGCTGTGGGAGCACCTGGCTGCTAAAGCGGTTTGATTGCGGGTTAACCCGCGCGATGATGCGAACCCATGCCCTTCGAGCATCGCGCCTGATTTCAAAAGGCATCGAGTTGCGGTGACTACGGACCACGCCGGTCGGCCGCGTTTCTACAATACGCGTTGATGTCTTTCCACCCACCTCCTGCAGGAGTTCGCCGTTCATGAAGAAATCGCTACTCGTTCTGGCCACCGTGGCCGCCTTCGCCGCGCAAGCGCAAACCACTGATACGCTGAAGAAAATCAAGGACAGCGGCAGCGCCACGATGGGCGTGCGCGAGTCGTCGGGCGCGTTGTCGTACACGCTCGGTGACGGCAAGTTCGCTGGCTTCCATGTCGAGGTCTGTCAGAAGGTGTTGGCCGACGTGCAGAAGGCGCTAGGCCTGGCCAAGCTCGACGTCAAGTACGTGCCCGTCACGTCGCAGAACCGCATCCCGCTGGTGCAAAACGGCACGGTCGATATCGAGTGCGGCTCGACCACCAACAACGCCACGCGCCAGAAGGACGTGGCCTTTGCGGTGACGACGTACGTCGAAGAAGTGCGCATCGCCGTCAAGGCCAACTCAGGCATCACCTCGATTGCGCAGTTGAAGGACAAGAACGTCGCCACCACCACCGGCACGACCTCGGTGCAACTGCTGCGCAAGCATGAGCGCGGCGCCGGCATCGACTTCAAGGAAGTTTTCGGCAAGGACCACGCCGACAGCTTCCTGCTGCTCGAAAGCGGCCGTGCCGACGCCTTCGTGATGGACGGCCAGATCCTGGCTGGCAACATCGCCAAGTCGAAGGCACCGGCGGACTTCAAGATCGTCGGCGAAGTGCTGTCGGTGGAACCCATCGCCATCATGATCCGCAAGGATGACCCGGCCTTCAAGAAGGCGGTCGATGACAGCATCAAGGCGATGATGAGCAGCGGCGACATGGCCAAGCTGTACGACAAGTGGTTTATGCAGCCTATCGCGCCGACCAACACCAAGGTCGGTCTGGCGCTGTCGGATGCCACCAAGGCGGCCTGGGCGAGCCCGAACGACAAGCCTGTCGAAGAATACATGGCGAAGAAGTAAACCCGACGCCATGAGGTAAGCCCCAGGGTGGTACCCACCCGAGGCCGCTAAAGTGGCCGGCGCGCGGTTTGCATTCAGGTGCACCGCGCGCTTTGTTTTTGCACCAACACGAACCTCAGGAGGGCTGCAGTGGCGATCTTCGGCCTCGATACCTTCTGCCGCGACACGATCGACAAGGAGTTGATTCCCAACTGCTTCAAGTCGGCCAGCGGCGACACGAGCTACCTGCACTGGCTGCTCACCGGCTGGGGCACTGCAGTCTCGCTTGCCCTGCTGGCCCTCGTCGTGGCGATGGCCTTCGGCATCCTGATGGGCATCCTGCGCACGACGCCGAACAAATGGCTGGTGCTGCTCGGCGATGTCTGGACCGAAGTCTTCCGCATGGCGTTGTGGAGTTGGATGCAGATGGATTTGTCTCGCGAGTGATAGAAAAACCGAGCATACCGAAATCCAATCTTGCAATGGTAGGTTTGTAT
>JANOEG010000546.1:0-1984 GCA_031413095.1 Burkholderiales bacterium
TACCGCATCACCTACAAGGCACCGTGAGCCGCGCAAAGAGAACAGCCGCCGTGGTGTCAGCCGCGGCGGCTTTGTTGGCGACACAAGCAGCACCGGCGCACACCGCGCCGGCGGCTGCGCAGATGTGCAGCGCCTGCCACGGCGCTAGAGGCATTGCGACCGCGCCGGATGCGCCGAATCTGGCCGGCCAGTCCGCGATCTACACGGGCGCGCAGTTGAAGGCTTACAGAAGCGGCCTGCGCAAGCATGAAGTGATGAACGTCGTCGCCAAGCCGCTCTCCGACGCAGACATCGACGCCCTGTCGGCGTGGTACGCGTCGATCAAGATCGAAGTCAAGGCACCGTGACCTGACCGCGACAATGGGCGCATGCCGCCCGTTGCGCTCGCCCTTGTTCTCAGCGCGGCGCTGCTGCACGCGCTGTGGAACATCGCTGCCAAGAAGGCCGGCGGCAACCACCACTTTGCGCTGCTGTCGGTGCTGATGACGGTGGTGCTGTGGGCGCCGGCGGCGCTGTGGTTCGGCGTCAACGAATGGCAGCGCTGGGCGCTGATCGAGTGGGCCACGCTCGGTGCCAGCGCGTTGGTGCACGTGCTGTATTTCACCGTGCTGCTCACCGGCTACCGCAAGGCCGATCTCACCGTCGTCTATCCGGTGGCGCGCGGCAGCGGGCCACTGCTGGCGTCGATCGGTGCGGTGCTGGTGCTCGGCGAAACGATCTCGCTGCTGGGTGGCCTCGGCATCCTGGCGGTGTGCGGCGGCGTGTTTCTCATCGCCGGTGGGCCCAAGCTGTGGCAGGGAAGTGGCCTTGCGCACGTGAATGACCAAGCGCATGCGCTGTCGCATGCGCGGGCGTTGGCCGGTGTGCGTTGGGGCGCAGCCACCGGCGCGCTGATCGCCGGCTACACCGTGATCGACGGCTACGCCGTCAAGGTGCTGCTGATCGGCCCGGTGTTGGTGGACTATGTCGGCAACCTGCTGCGCGTGCCGATCCTCGCGCCGGCAGCCGTGCGCGATTGGCAAGGTTTTGTCGATGCCTCACGTCTGCAATGGAAGCATGCGCTGGTGGTGGCCGTGCTTGGCCCGCTGGCCTACATCCTCGTGCTCTACGCTTTGCAGATGGCGCCGTTGTCGCACGTGGCGCCGGCGCGCGAGGTCTCGATGCTGTTTGCCGCTCTGATCGGCGGCCGGCTGCTGGGCGAGGGCGACCGCGCGCTGCGCCTTGTCGGTGCGGCCTTCATCGCCGCGGGGGTGATTGCGCTGGCCACCGCATGAGCTGCATCGCGCGCTGACAATCGGCGCATGGATTCGCTTTCTCAGATCGCTCTCGGCGCCGCCGTCGGTGTGGCCGTAATGGGCCGTCGCACCGCGCTGTGGAAAAGCGCCGTGTGGGGCGCTGTGGCAGGCACGTTGCCCGACCTCGATGTCTTCATCGACCACGGCGATGCGATTGCCAACATGGTCTTGCACCGCGCAGAAACACATTCACTGTTCTGGCTGACGCTGTTTTCGGCGCCGTTTGCCGCGCTCGTGGCGCGCCTGTCCGGCGAGTGGCGTTCGTGGCAACGCTGGTGGTTGGCGATGTGGCTGGCGCTGACCACGCACCCGCTGCTCGACGCCATGACGGTCTACGGCACGCAGCTCGCGCTTCCCCTGTCGAACCACCCGTTCGGCGTCGGCAGCGTCTTCATCATCGATCCGCTGTACACGCTGCCGTTGCTGGCCGGCACCGGTGTTGCGCTGGCTTCGAAGCGTTTGCGCGCCAACACGGCGGGCCTCGTGCTGAGCACGGCCTACCTGGCGTGGGGTGTCGCGGTGCAGCAGCATGTGGAGCGCGTGGCGCGCGACACGCTGGCTGCGCAGGGCCTCTCGGCCGAGCGCGTGCTGGTCACGCCGACAGCCTTCAACACGATCGCGTGGCGCGTCGTCGTGATGCAGCACGAGCACTACTTCGAAGGCTTCTACTCATTGCTCGACAAGCAGCG
>JANOEG010000547.1:0-3196 GCA_031413095.1 Burkholderiales bacterium
TCGATGTTGACGACGAGGCCGATCTGATGGCGCCCGATCGCACGATATGCATGCACGCCCTGCGCATGCGCGCGCAGCAGGTTGTGCGCCGCGATCGCGGCCTCGTCGGCGGAGCGGTGGCCGGGCGCCAGCACGCCGTGCATGTAGCCGCCGTCGGCAACGACCCACGGCTCGTTGATCGTCGCCCACAGCGGCACGCGGTCGTCGAGCGCCTTGACGACGACACCGAGATAGTCGGCGAACCAATGCGCGATGTCCGGGTTGAGCCAGCCGCCGCGGTCGTCGAGCGCGGCCGGCAGGTCCCAGTGGTAGAGCGTGGCCATCGGCGTGATGCCGGCGGCGAGCAGTTCATCGACCAGGCGCTCGTAGAAGCCCAGGCCGGCAGCGTTGATGCGTCCGCGGCCCTCGGGCAGCACGCGCGCCCAGGCGATGCTGAAGCGGTAGGCGTTGAGGCCGAGATCCTTCATCAGCGCGACATCGCCCTGCATGCGGCGGTAGTGATCGCAGGCGATGGTGCCGCTATCGCCGTCGTGGATGCGCCCGGGCGTGCGCGCAAAGCGATCCCAGATGCTGGGGCCAGCGCCATCGGCCAATGGCGAACCTTCGATCTGGTGGGCTGACGTGGCGCAGCCCCAGAGAAAGCCGGGAGGAAAAGGAAGGGACATGAACACGCGGGCCACGACCTCGGCCGCGGTTTGAAAGCAATGGTCGCCCCACTCTAGGTTCAGCGGAGAAGGCCTGTCAATGCTGCGGCCGCAATCAATCGAAGATCGGCGAAACGCTTGCCTTACCCACCCCGCATCGCCGCCGCCAACCCCAACGTCAGCGGCGGATAGACCGTGATCGCCGCCAGCACCACCAGCAGCGGGATCAGCCACGGCAGGATCGCGCGTGCCATGACCTCGAAGCGGATCTCGGCGATGCGCGTGACGACGAACAGCACCACGCCCACCGGCGGCGTGACGGTGCCGATGATCAGGTTCAACACCACCATCACGCCGAACTGCACCGGGTCGATGCCGTAGCTGGCCGCCGCCGGCGCGAGGATCGGGATCAGGATCAGCATCGCGGCCAGCGCTTCCATGAAGCAGCCGACGATCAGCAGCAGCACGTTGACGAAGAGCAGGAACACCAGCGGGCTGGTGAAGGTCTCGAGGATGATCGGTGTCAGCGTCTGCGGCACGCGCGAGATGCTGATGCACCAGCCGAGCGCGGCGGCGCTCATCACCAGCACCATCACCACGCCGGTGGTGACCGCGGTGTCGACGAGGATCGGGCCGAGCTGCTTCCACTGCAGCGTGCGGTAGACGACGAAGCCGAGGAACAGCGCGTACAGGCAGGCCACCGCCGCGGCCTCGGTGGGCGTGAACCAGCCGCTGAACATGCCGCCGAGGATCACCACCGGCGTCATGATGGCGAAGAAGCAATGCACGAAGGCACGGCCGATGGCCTTGAAGCCGGCGAACTTCTGCCGCGCCATGCCTTCGCGCCGCGCGACGAAGCCGACCATCACCATCAGCGCCAGGCCCATCAGCAAGCCGGGGATCACGCCGCCCATGAAGAGCTTGCCGATCGAGACGTCAGCCATCACGCCGTAGATCACCATCGGCAGCGAGGGCGGGATGATCGGGCCGATGGTGGCGGCAGCGGCGGTGATGGCCGCCGCGGTCTCGGGCTTGTAGCCGGCCTTCTTCATCGCGCGGATCTCGATCGCGCCCGAGCCCGCCGCGTCGGCCACCGCCGAGCCGACCATGCCGGCGAAGATCATGCTGGTGAGGATGCTGGCGTGCGCATAACCGCCGCGCACCCAGCCGATGAGCGCGCTGGCGAAGACGACGATGCGGTCGGTGATCTTGGCCGCGCCGAGAATGTTGCCCATCAGGATGAACAGCGGCGCCGCGACGATGGGGAACGAGTTCATCGAGCCGGCCATCTTCTGCGGCAGCACCGTGATCGGCATCCCGGCGAGCCACAGGAAGGCGAGCGCGGCCAGCGCCATCGACACCCACAGCGGCATGCCGCCGAGGATGGCGACGAGCCACGCGATGGAGAGTTTGCCGATCAGACCGGTCACGGTCTGTTCCTCGTTCGGCCGGTCATATCGCCGCCTCCGCGCGCGGATCGCTGCGGCCTTGCAGCACGCGCCGCAGATCGGCCAGCGCCTGCAGCATCGTGACCAGGCCCGCAGGCAGCAGCGGCACGTACAGCCACGCGGCCGACAGCGGCAGCGCGAGCGATTCGATGTCGGCGTTGGTGCGGATCAGGTGCACGCTGAACCACGCCACCACCGCACCGAGCAGCGCCACCGAAAGCAGGATCGCAACCTCGACGGCGCGCCACGGCCTGCGCGGCAGCAGGGCCTGAAACACGCCGATGCGGATGTGCGCGCTCTGGCGCGTGGCCAGCATCCAGCCCAGGCACGACAGCCAGACCATCAGGAAGCCGCTGGCCTCGTCGGTCCAGGAGAAGGGGTGGTTGAGCGCGCGCGAGACCACACCGGCGGTGACGGTGAACAGCAGCACGATCACGATCACGCCGGCCGCCATCTTCAGCAGCCGGTCGACCCAGACGAGCGCCGAGCTCAAAGCGCGGCCAGCGACTCGAACGTGCCTTTGCCCCACTTCTCGGCAAACATCGCCGGCACCTTGTCGAGCACCGGCTTGCGCCAGGCGGCGACGTCGGGCTCGAACACATTCATGCCGGCCGTCTTGAAGGTGCCCACCAGCGTCGCTTCCTGCGCCAGCAGCTCCTTGTCCTGCCAAGCGGCGGCCGACGCGAGCGCGGCGCTCATCAGGTCGCGGTCGGCAGGCTTCAAGCCCTTCCAGAAGGCCTCGTTCACGATCACCATGCGCGGCGTGATGATGTGCTCGGTGAGGATCAGGTGCTTCTGCACCTCGAAGAATTTGCCGCTCTGGATCGTCGGCAGCGGGTTCTCCTGGCCATCGACCGCGCCTTGCGAGAGCGCGAGGTAGAGCTCGCCGAAAGCGATCGGCGTGGCGCGCGCACCCCAGGCCTCGGCCATGGCGCGGAAGGTGTCCACCGGCGGAACGCGCAGCTTGAAGCCGGCCATGTCGGCGGGCGTCTTCACCGCCTTGCTGCCGGTGGTGAGGTGGCGCTTGCCGTAGTAGGTGATGTTCAACATGCGCATGCCGCGCTTGGCCAAGGCCGCGGCCACGCCGCTGTTCGGCAAGTTGAA
>JANOEG010000548.1:0-2554 GCA_031413095.1 Burkholderiales bacterium
ATCCTCGACAGCGCCTACGTCATCGTCGAGTATCCGAGCGGCGCACGGGCGTCGCTCGACCTGTGCATGTTTGCCGAGAACTCCGTCGATAACGAACACGTCACCATCGTCGGCGCCGAAGGCAAGCTCGAGTCGCTGCTGCCGTCGGGCGTGCTGCGCTACGGCCGGCGTGAGGATTGGGGCCGACGCGAGGTCTGGGGTCAGCCTTCAGGCACCGCCAAGGGCGTGGCGGTGCGCCAGATCCGCGACACCAACATCAAATACCTCGGCCAGCATTTCGGCGCCAGCTACATCGAACACCAGAAGTTCGCGCATGCCGTGAGGAGCGGCCTGCCGCCCGAGATCCCGCTCGAAGAAGGCCTGCGCGCGGTGGCCACCGGCCTGGCGGCGCACAAGAGCATCGACGAAGGGCGTGTCGTTGCGCTGTCCGAGGTCTTGCCTGCGGGCTGGTGATTCGACTGTGGTTAGGATGCGGGCGTCACCGGCCTTCGCGGATTTCATCGCATGAACGACAAGACCACCGCCCTCGAATTGCGCGCCGGCCCGCTGCGCCTGGCCCTGCGCCCCGACCTCGGCGGCTCGATCGCGGGGCTGTGGCATGGCGACACGCCGGTGCTGCGCAGCGTCGAGCCGGCCGCGCTCGCTGCGCCGCGCAAATCAGGCTGCTTCCCACTGGTGCCTTACTCCAACCGCCTGGGCTACAAGCGCTTCCGCTGGTTGGGCCGCGATCACACCACCGTGGCCAATTTCGGCGACGACTACCCGCACTCGCTGCACGGCAGCGCGTGGACGCAGCCGTGGCGCGTGACGCAGCACGACGCGAACTCAGCGGAGCTGATGTTCACGCAGCGCACCGATGCACACTGGCCGTTCACCTTCGACGTGATGCAGCGATTCGAACTCAGCGACGATGCGTTGACGGTGCGCCTGCAGTTCACCAACATCGACGCGCGCACGCAGCCGGTGGGCCTCGGTTGGCATCCGTATTTTCCGAAGCGCAGCCGCAGCCGCATGCACGTCGAGTGCAGCGGGCGCTGGGAGTCCGACGCCGCCACGCACCTGCCGACGCGCCGCGTGGCGCAGAACGGCATCGACGGTGAGTTGCGCCACCTGAACTACGACCACTGCTTCGACGGCTGGCAGGGCGCGGCGCGCGTGCGTGACGAGGCGCTCTCGGTGTCGCTGATGTCGTCGCTGCCGTACCTGGTGGTCTACACGCCGCCCGACAGCGACTACTTCTGCATCGAGCCGGTGAGCCACGTCAGCAACGCCATCCACATGGCCGACCCGGCGGCACACGGCTTGGTGTCGCTCGGCGCCGCCGAGACGATGGACGCGTGGATGAAGATCGAGGTCCATGGCGCTTGAGTGATATCAATGCGTTGCCGGGTGTGCCGCCGAGCCTGCTTGGTGAGTCGCCGCTTTGGCATCCGGCCGAGCAAGTGCTGTACTGGTGCGATATCCCCGGCCATGCGCTGAACCGTTTCGATCCGCGCAGCGGCGAATGCAAGACTTGGCCCTTCGATACCGATGTGGCCTGCTGCGCGCCGCTGATGGAAGGAGGCCTGCTGTTGGCGCTGCGCAGCGGCCTCGTGCGCTTCGACACGCACACGGGCAAAGCAACCTCGCTGCTCGACCAGCCACCGTACAACCCGAAGACCGAACGCTTCAACGACGGCAAGGCCGATCCGCAGGGCCGCCTCTGGGTCGGCACGATCTACGAGCCGCGCGATCCGCCCAACGCAGCGCTTTACCGCTACGCCGACGGCAAGCTCGACAAGATGGCCGACAAGATCACCGTCAGCAACGGTCTGGCCTGGAGCCCCGACGCACGCACGATGTACTGGTCCGACACCAAGGCGCACGCCGTCTATGCGTTCGACTTCGAACGCGCCGGCGGCGCGATCTCGAACCGACGTGTGTTTGCGCAATTTGCGGTGAAGACGGCTGAACAGCATCTCGCCACCTACGGCGGTCGCCCCGACGGCGCCGCGATGGACAGCGACGGCCACTACTGGTGCGCGATGTTCGAAGGCGCGCGCCTGCTGCGCTTTGCGCCCGATGGCACGCTCGTGCAAGAGATCGCGCTGCCTGTGCGCTGCCCGACGATGCCGTGCTTTGGCGGCGCTGACTTGAAGACGCTGTACGTCACGACGGCGCGCGAGAACCGGCCGGCCGGCGAGTTGGCACGCGAGCCGCTGGCGGGCTGCGTGCTTCAGTTGCGCGTCGACGTGCCGGGACTGCCGGCGAACTTTGCAAGGCTGTGAGCCACCCAGCATGCGCTACACGACATATCCCTCGCTGCGCGACCGCGTCGTCTTCATCTCCGGTGGCAGCTCTGGCATCGGCGAAGAACTCGTGCGCGCTTTCGCGGCGCAGGGTTCCAAGGTCGCGTTCTGCGGCACCAAGCCTGATGGCGGCAAACCGCTGATCGATGAAGTGGTGGCAGCCGGCCACGCAGCTCCTTGGTATGGCGCCTGTGACGTGCGTGATGTGGCGGCTTACCAAGCACTGCTCGCGCGCGTGTCCGCTGAAGTCGGACCGGTGCGCGTGC
>JANOEG010000549.1:0-6112 GCA_031413095.1 Burkholderiales bacterium
CGACGACACCGCCGATCTGCCCTCCGACCTTCCGTTTGCCACGATTTCTGAGCACGGCGGCGTGCGCTTCCTGCACCTCGACACGCCGTGGGTGCAAGGCGCGATGCTGATCCGCGAGCCGCGCGTGATTGTGCTCGAGTACGTGCAGCGCATGATGGCCTGGATGCTGTGGCGGCCGAGTGCCGAGGTGGCGAGTGGGCACGCGGTGCAGCTCGGTCTCGGCGCGGCCTCGATCACGCGCTTCTGCCACTCGGTGCTGCGCATGCCGCGCGTCACAGTCGTCGAGCTGAACCCAGCCGTCATTGCGGCGTGCCGCCATGGCTTCAAGCTGCCCGCCAACAGCGCACGCCTGAACGTGATCGAAGCCGATGCTGGCGCTTGGGTGGCCGACGCTGCGAACGGCGGCACGGCGCAGGTCCTCAACGTCGATCTGTATGACCACGATGCGGCCGCGCCGGTGCTCGACAGCGACGACTTCTACGTGCAGTGCCGCGACGTGCTGGCGGCCGGTGGCTTGATGAGCGTGAACCTGTTCGGCCGTGCATCGAGTTTTGCTGCGAGTGCGGCGCGCATCGCTTCGGCCTTCGGCAGCGACCAGGTGTGGAGCCTGACGCCCACGCGCGAGGGCAACACGGTGGTCATCGCCGGCCGCGGCGTGGAAGTGCCGGGCCGTGAGGAACTGCTCGCTCGGGCTGCCGTCATCGAGCGCGAGTACGGCTTGCCAGCTCGCAAGTGGCTGAAGATGGTGCGACCATACCGCCCCACATGAAAAAAGCATTCCCGCAAGGCCGCCTCGACTGGCGTTTTCTGCTCAACGGCCTGCACGAAGACGGCCTGATCAGCGGCGCCGACGCCAATCGCGTCCGCGCGCGCTTCGGCGCCGGCGATTCGAGCCAGCACCCACTGCTGCGCCTCGGCACGGCGAGCCTCGTCGACGCCCGCAACGGCCGCGCGCTCGACTCGGAAGCGCTGACCGAGTGGCTGGCCGCGCACCTCGGCCTGCCGTATCTGCGCATTGATCCGCTGAAGGTCGACGTCGGCCGCGTTGCCGATGTGATGTCGGTGGCCTATGCCGAATCGAAGCGCTCGCTGCCGGTGTCGGTGGCGTTGACCGAAGTGACGGTGGCGACTTGCGAGCCGCTCGACAACGCCTGGGTCAAGGAGATCGAGGGCCACACGAAGAAGAAGCTGCGCCTGGTGGTGGCGCATCCGACCGAGATTGCGAAGTACACGACCGAGTTTTTCATGCTCGCGCGCTCGGTCAAGAACGCGTCGAAGGCCGGCGAGATCAATGCACTGGCCAGCTTCGAACAGCTGGTCGAGCTCGGCAAGAACAACAAGACGCTCGACGCCAATGACCAGGGCGTCGTGCAGGTGGTCGACTGGTTGTGGCAGTACGCGTTCGACCAGCGCGCCAGCGACATCCATCTGGAGCCGCGGCGCGAGATGGGCGTGATCCGTTTTCGCATCGACGGTGTGCTGCACACGGTGTACCAGGCGCCGATCACGGTGATGAACGCGATGACGGCGCGCATCAAGCTGCTCGGCCGCATGGACGTGGTCGAGCGCCGCCGGCCGCAGGACGGCCGCATCAAGACCATCCGCCCCGAACTGCACGGCCAGCCCGGCGGCGAAATCGAAATGCGTTTGGCGACACTGCCCACCGCGTTTGGCGAAAAGCTGGTGATGCGCATCTTCGATCCGCAGACCGTCGGCAAGGGCGTCGATGCGCTGGGCTTCTCGCCCGCCGATGCGCTGCGCTGGAACACGCTGGTCGCCAAGCCGCACGGCATCATCCTCGTCACCGGCCCGACCGGCAGCGGCAAGACGACCACGCTCTACGCCACATTGAAGCAGCTCGCCACCGACGAGGTGAATGTCTGCACTGTCGAAGACCCGATCGAAATGATCGAGCCGGCGCTGAACCAGACGCAGGTGCAACCGGCGCTGGACCTGGACTTTGCCGCGGGCGTGCGCGCGCTGATGCGGCAGGACCCGGACATCATCATGGTCGGCGAAATCCGGGACCTGGAAACCGCAGAGATGGCGATCCAGGCTGCGCTGACCGGCCACCTCGTCTTCAGCACGCTGCACACCAACGATTCAGCGAGCGCGATCACGCGCTTGGTCGATCTCGGCGTGCCGCCGTACCTGATCTCGGCCACGGTGATCGGCGTGCTCGCGCAGCGCCTGGCACGCACGCTGTGCAATGCCTGCAAGCAGCCCGAAGAACACACCGACCGCGCATTGCTCGATGCCGCGATCGCGCCGTGGAAGCTGAAAGGCAACCCGCGCGCCTACAAGCCGGTGGGCTGTCTCGAATGCCGCATGACCGGCTTTCGCGGCCGCGTCGGCTTCTACGAGCTGCTGCACATGAGTGAAGCGGCGCGCCTGCACATCCACCCGACGCTCGACGCCGACGCGCTGCGCCGCCAGGCGCTCGCCGATGGCATGCATCCGCTGCGCGCGGCCGGTGTGATGAAAGTCGCAGAAGGCGTGACCACGCTCGAGGAAGTGCTGCGCACGACGCCGGCCTGGGAGGGCGCGCAGGGCGGGTGACGCGCCCGCGCGCCGTTGCATCTGGCCACAGGCATGCTTTGGGGTTGGCTTACGGTGAGTCGAGTCAACGAGGTCTCGCCATGCGCCAACGTCTTCGGCCCGTCACCGTCACTGCTGCGTCGCTGCTACCGTCGGGTTCGACGCTGCTGTCGTTGGCGGCTGTGAGTTTGGTTATGGCGGGCTGCGGCGGTTCCGGTTCCGAGCCACCGGCAGCTGCGACCCCCACGGTCGAGGCAAGGGGCCAGGCTCTTTTTGTCGCAAGCGGTGTGAATTGCGTGCAATGTCATACCGATGCGGCCACGCTGCGACGCGATGCGGCCAATGCCGCCGCGCTGGCCGACCGCATAGGCGCGGCGATTGCCAACAACACCGGCCGCATGGGCGACCCGCAGTACGCGTACGCGGCCTTGTCGCGCGTTGAACTGCTCGACGTGGCCCACTACCTCGTAGCGCGCGCACCGATGGCCGTGGCGCCACCTGCGCCACCTGCGCCACCTGCGCCGCCTGCGCCGCCTGCGCCGCCTGCGCCGCCGCCGACACCTGCGCCACCACCGCCACCGCCACCGCCACCGCCACCGCCACCTACCGCCGCGTTGCAATGCACCTCGAGCGGCTCGTCCTCGGTGCGCACCGAGCGCTTCACCAACGGCCTGTCGAGCCCGTGGGCGATGGCGTTCCTGTCCGACGGCCGCGTGCTCGTCACGCAAAAGAGCGGCACGATGGTGCTCGTCAGCGCCAGCGGCGCCACGCGCACGCCGCTCGCCTGGAGTGCGCCGGCGCCCGACATCCGCGATGGCGGGCAGGGCGGCTTGCTCGACGTCGCACTCGACCCGGACTTCGCCACCACGCCGTGGGTCTATTTCTCCTATCAGGAGCCCGGGCCTAACAGCACCTCGGGCACCGCCGTCGGACGGGCGCGCCTGCAAGGCAGCGCGCTGGTGGACTTCCAGCGCCTGTACCAACAGACGCCGAAGGTGGGGCAGGACGGCGTGCACTTCGGTTCGCGCCTGGCCTTCCGCAGCGACAAGACGTTGTTCGTCTCGCTCGGTGACCGCGGCCAGGACGACCCGTCGTCACCGACGAGCAACCACGCCCAGAACCTGGGCAAGAGCCTGGGCAAGGTGATCCGGATCAACCGCGACGGCACGATCCCGTCGGGCAATCCGTTCCAGGGCCAGGCCGGCGTGTTGCCGGAGATCTGGAGCCTGGGCCATCGCAATCCGCAGGGCCTGACCTACGACAGCGCCAGCGGTGCGCTATGGAACGCCGAGCACGGCCCGCAAGGCGGCGACGAGGTCAACCGCGTGCTGCCGGGCGCCAACCATGCGTGGCCGCTGCGCAGCTACGGTTGTCCGTACGGCGCGCCTGTGGGCGCGAGTTGCCGCGTCAACGGCGGCACGCACGTGCCGATGAACAGGTTGACCTTCACCGAACCGCTGACCTTCTGGGCGCCGACCTCGGTGGCACCGTCCAACATGATCGTTTACCGCGGCTCGGGCTTCCCGGAGTGGAGCGGCCAGCTCTTCGTCGGCGGCATGCAGCAGGGCGGGCGGCTGTGGCGCATCACGCTCGACAGCAACAGCAGCTTCGCGTCTTGCGAGGCGATGCTGTCGTCGCTGAGCCAGCGAATCCGCGACGTGCGTCAGGGGCCGGACGGTTGGATCTGGGTGCTCACCGACGACGGCGAGATCCGGCGCGTGCTGCGCTGACGACGATTGCCGAAGCTACAGCGATTCCGCCGGATCGAAGTCGAGTTCCACCTTGGCTCCATTCGGGTCGAGCGAGAACAGCTGCCAAGTGCCGGCGCCGGCCTGCTGCCGCAGGTCGTACTCCAAACCGCGCTCGTCGAATCGCGCCTTCACCGCCTTCAAATCGCTCGACGTGAACGCCATGTGGTCGATGACCCCCGTGCGCAGGCTCGGCATCGGCCGGTCCCAGTAGATGTGCAGCACGGCCTGCTGGCCGCCGGGCGGGTAGAGCCAGGCGCCGGGAAAGCCGAGGTCGGGTCGGTGGCCTTCGACAAGACCGAGCAGGCCGCAGTAGAAGTCGAGCGTGGCCGCGCGGTCTTCGGCGGTGATGGTGAAGTGGTTCATGCCGTGGATCACGGGCTTAGCTCCTCAGGCGATCAAGATCAATGCGCCACTCGTGGCGCGCGACTCGAGCCGCGCGTGCGCGCTGGCAGCAGATTCGAGCGAGTGGCGCTCGATCGGCGGCAGCTTGAGGCTGCCATCGGCGAGCGCTGCCCACAGCCTCGACGCACGCTGCTGCAACGCCGCTCGTGTTGCCACGTAGTCGAAGACGACGGGGCGTGAGAAGGTGATCGACTTGGCGACGAGCGCGTTCGCATCCACCGCGTCGAGCGCGCCGGTCGCCTGGCCGAGGCTGATCCAGTGTCCGCGGCGGGCGAGGGCGGCGAAGTTTTCATCGCGCGCCTGGGCGCCCAGACCGTCGATCAGCACGTCGGCGCCGCCGGTCAGGCGCTGCACGGCATCGGCGAACCGGTAGTCGCGCGTCACGATGACGTGCTCGCAGCCATGCTCGCGCGCCAGGCGCGCCTTGTCTTCGCTCGACACGGTGCCGATGACAGTGGCGCCGAGTTGGCGTGCCCACGAGCAGGCGAGCAGGCCGACGCCACCGGCGGCTGCGTGCACCAGCAAGCGCGTGCCGGGGCCGACGTGGCCGAGGTCGTGCAGCAGGACCTCGGCGGTCAGGCCCTTGAGCAGCAACGCCGCCGCGGTGTGATCTTCCACGGCCGGCGGCAGGCGCACGACCCAATCGGCTGGCACGCAGCGCAGGCCGCAGTACGCACCGGGCACCGGGCCGAGGTAGGCCACGCGGTCACCGGGCATCAGGCCACTGACGTCGGCGCCGACATCGATCACGCTGCCGGCGGCTTCCATGCCAGGCGTGCCACCTTCGGAAAGCATCGGTGGGATCCAACCTTTGCGCAGGTAGACGTCGATGTAGTTGACGCCGATCGCGCGCTGGCGGATGCGCACCTCGCCTGGCGCGGGCGCGGGGCATTGAACGTCTTCGGCCTGCAATTCGTCCGCGCTGCCATAGCGGCGCACAGCGATGCGGCGCGTCGGCAGCGGCAATGCCGTGGGCAAGGGCGCCGCACCCGGCGCGCGCAAGTCGCCGCCATGCAACAGATGGCGGCGCAAGTTGGTGAAGCCGGCTTCGTACACGCCCTGCGCCACCATCTCGCGCAGCTCACGCTCGCGCCCCGGCGGTGTGGAGAAGCTCGACTCCCAGTGCCAGAACGTGCGCTGGCCGTCCGTCACCGGCTTCAAGGTCACCGTGGCGACGTAGCGTTGCAGCGGCACGGTGGCATCGACGATGCAGTAGGTGCTCTTGAATTGCTTGTCGTCGAGCGTCAGCAACTGCTCGCGGATGCGGTTGCCGTCTTCCAGCGTGAAGCTGCGGATGCAGCCGACCTGGTCGCTGCGCTCGTTGGCTTCGATGCGGCTCGCGTCCACCACGTCGTGCCATTGATCGTGGCTGTTGAAGTCGCGCAACACCGCCCAGACGCGCTCGATCGGTGCGTCGATGA
>JANOEG010000550.1:0-5002 GCA_031413095.1 Burkholderiales bacterium
GGCAGCCAGTAGGCGTTGTCGAAGTGGCAGATCGCGCGTGTCATCACTGGCGGCGAAAGATCGGCGCTGAAGCCGGCGTTGGCGATCAGATCGATCTCGACGCCGAGCACGCGGCCGTCGTCGTCGTGGCCGACCTCGAAGTCGAACTCGAAGCCGTGACGGCGACCGGTGACCATGAAGTCGTCGTCGCGGTCGAGGCGCAGCTTGACGGGGACACGCAGGCGCTGCGCCGCCACCGCCGCGACACACGCGAACAGCGCCGACTGCGATTCCTTGCCGCCGAATCCTCCCCCCATGCGCCGGCATTGCACCTGCACCTGGTTGGCGTGCAGGCCGAGTGTGTGCGCGACCAGGTGCTGCATCTCGGTGGGATGCTGCGTCGAGCAGTGCACCAGCATCGTCTGGTCTTCGAGCGGGATCGCGTAACTGATCTGGCCTTCGAGGTAGAACTGCTCCTGGCCACCGATCGACAGCGCCTCCTTGAAGCGGTGCGGTGCGGCCTTGAGCGCCGCCTGCGCATCGCCGCGCGACAGATGCATCGGTGGCACGACGTAGGCCTTCGCGGCATGCGCGTCACGCGCCGTGAGCAGCGCCGGCAGCGGCTCGATGGTGACGAACTCCTTGGCGCGCGCGGCGATGCGGCGGGCGATCCGGCGGTCGGCGGCGATGACGGCGAACATCGGTTGGCCGAGGTAGTACACGACGCCGTCGGCAAGGATCGGGTCGTCGCCATGCACGATCGGGCCGACGTCGTTGACGCCGGGGATGTCGGCCGCGGTGTAGACCGCCGTCACGCCGGGTTCTGCACGCAGGCGTTCGATGTCGATCGACACCAGCTTGCCATGCGACACGGGCGACAGGCCGAGCGCGGCGTGCAGCGTGCCGTCGAGTTCGCGGATGTCGTCGATGTAGGTCGCCTCGCCCGCCACGTGCAGGTGCGCCGATTCGTGCGCGCGGTCGCGGCCCACCTGAGGCGCCGCTTCGATCATGAACGGTTCGGCCTGCTTGTTCATTGAGCCCCCAAGGCGCTGCGCGCTGGCCCCCCGAGGGGGCGTGAGCGGCTTCGGAGCGGCCGAGCGCCGCTCATGCGGTGATCTCCCGCGCAAACACGGAAGTCTGCTGCGGCAACAGCGGTGCGTCGCGCCGCGTCTCCATCCAGAACCGCCGCAGCAGATTGGCCGCGACGCGCTGGCGGTACGACGCGCTGGCGCGCAGATCGGTGATCGGCGCGAAATCGCGTGACAGCGCTGCGGCGGCAGCGTTGGCGGTGCCTTCGCTCCACGGCTGGCCGAGCATCGCCGCTTCGGCCTGCGCCGCGCGCTTGACCACCGCGGCCATGCCGCCGAAGGCCAGGCGCGCCGCGGTGACCACACCCTGCGCATCGAGCGTGATCGCCAGGCCGCAGGCCAGGCCCGAGATGTCGCTGTCGAACCGCTTGGAGAGTTTGTACGCGCGCAGCGCCGTGAACGAAGGCTGCGGCACCTCGACCGCGCGCACGAACTCGCCGGGCTCGAGCGCGTTCTTCATGTAGTCGAGGTAAAAGGCATCCAGCCTGATACGCCGCTCGCGCGATCCGCGTTGCAGCAGCAGCGTAGCGTCGAGCGCCATCAGCACCGGCGCGCCGTCGCCGATGGGCGAGCCGTTGGCGACATTGCCGCCCATCGTGCCGGCGTGGCGCACAGGCGGCGAAGCGAAGCGCAGCCACATCTCGGTGAGTTCGGGGTGGCGTCGGGCGAGCGTGCCCCAAGCGGCTTCGAGCGTGACGCCGGCGCCGATGCATAGCGTGCCGTCGGCGCGGATCTCGACGCGCGACAGCTCCGTCACCGCGGTCGTGGCAATCAGCACCGGCAATGCCTTGTGCTGCTTGTTGACCCACAGGCCGATGTCGGTGCAGCCTGCGAGCAGCCGCGCCTCGGGCAACGACTCGCGCAGCACGGCCAGCGACGCAGCGGTGCGCGGCGTGTAGCAGCGCGCGCCTTGCGCGTCGGTGTAGGCCAGAGGCGGATCGGACGCGAGTTGCTCCAGCAGCCGCGCCGTGCCCACGTTGTCGTGCGCCACCGCGGGCAGCTCGAACATGCGCTGTCCGGCATCGAGGATCGGCCGGTAGCCGGTGCAGCGGCAGAGGTTGCCGGCGAGGTCATCGGCGAGCTGCTGGCGCGAAGGGGTGGAGCCACCAGCCCGCTCGCGTTCGTACACATGCACCATCGACATCACGAAGCCCGGTGTGCAGAAACCGCACTGCGAGCCGTGGCACTCGACCATTGCCTGCTGCGCCGGGTGCAAGGCATCGCCCTGCTTCAGGTCTTCGACGGTGCGGATCGCCTTGCCGTCCAGCATCGGCAGCAACTGGATGCAGGCATTGACGGTCTTCCAGCGCAGCGCACCAGCATCGATCTCGCCCACCATCACGGTGCACGCACCGCAATCGCCCTCGGCGCAACCCTCTTTGGTGCCGCTGCACCGCGCATCTTCGCGCAGCCAGTCGAGCAGCGTGCGCGTGGTGTCGGCGCCCGTCACTTCGGCGATGCGGCCGCGATGCACGAAGCGGATCGGCCGCTCGACGCAGCCTCCATCGATCAGTGGAGTGGTGCCCTGGGACATACCCGAACCATACGCTGCGGCCATCAGATGTCCATACGATATCTCTTATTGCACGTATGCGGGAGCGCGTATGTCCGAACCGCTGCGACTCGCCAAGATCGACCTCCATCTCGTGAAGGTCTTGCACACCGTGATCACCGAAGGCAGCGTCTCGCGCGCCGCACTGAAACTCTCCAGCACCCAGCCCGCCGTCAGCGCGCAATTGAAGCGCCTGCGCGCGCTGACCGGCGATGCATTGCTGGTGCGCTCGGGCACCGGGCTGGCGGCCACCGCCACCGCGCTGTCGCTGGTCGAACCGGCGGCGACGATCCTGCGCGAGGCCCAGGCGATTTTCGGCGAGCGCCGCTCCTCGCGCGCGTTCGACGCTGCGACGACCGAGGCCACCTTCACGATCGCGGCCAGCGACTATCTCGACCCGCTGTTCCTGCCCGAACTGGTGGCACGAATCCAGAGCGGCGCGCCCAACGCGCGCATCGAGCTGCACCCGCTGTCGTCGGACTACGACTACCGAAAGAGCCTGGCGCGCGGCGAGCTCGACCTCGTCATCGGCAACTGGCTCGAGCCGCCGGACGAGTTGCACCTGGGCAAGCTGTTCACCGACGACATCGTCTGCCTGGTCGGCGAGGACCACCCTGCCGTTCGCGCCCCGCGCAGCTGGAACGAAGCGCGCTACCTCGCCGCCGAGCATGTGGCGCCAACGCCGTTCGCGCCCGGCGTGCGCGGCTTCATCGACGAGCATCTGGCGAGCCTGGGCTTGCAGCGCCACATCGCCGTGCGCAGCCCTCACTTCGGCCTGATCCCGCTGATGCTGGCGCAGACGCACCTGGTGCTGACGACCGGGCGCCTGTTCTGCACGCGTTATGTCGATGCGCTGCCGGTGAAGATCCTGCGCTGCCCGATCGACTTTCCACCGCTGGCCTATTACCAGCTCTGGCACGACGTGACGCATGCGAGTTCGGCCGGCCGCTGGCTGCGCGAGCAGGTGCGCGACGTGGCGCGCACGCTGGCCAGCCATGTGCCGCCGACGCGGCGCAAAGGAGGCGCCTCGTGAAGATCGCGATCCGTGCCGACCTGCTCGACTTCAGCGCTGATCCGGGATGGAGCGCGGCCGACCACACGAGCGGCGTGCGCTATCGCGCCGACCATTGGCTGCTGATCGAGGACGGCCGCATCACCGGCGCGCAAGCGAGCGCGCCCGATGCCTCCTGGGCGCAGCACGACCACAAGGGATTGCTGCTCACGCCCGGCTTCATCGACACCCATGTCCACATGCCGCAGCTCGAGGTCATCGCCAGCTACGGCACCGAGCTGCTGGAGTGGTTGAACACCTACACCTTCCCGGCCGAGCGGCGCTATGCCGATGCCGCCGTCTGCGACACTGGCGCCAACCGCTTCCTCGACGCGCTGCTCGCGCATGGCACCACCTCGGCCGTCGTCTTCCCCACCGTGCACAAGGGCAGTGCCGACGCGCTGCTCGCCGCGGCGCAGCAGCGCGGCATGCGCATCGTCGCCGGCCAATGCCTGATGGATCGCCACGCCCCGGCCGACCTGACGGTGGCGGTGGATCAAAGCGAACGCGACAGCGAGGCCTTGATCGCGCGCTGGCATGGCCAGGCCCGCCTCGCCTACTGCGTCACCGTCCGCTTTGCGCCGACCTCGACCGATGCTCAACTGGCGATGGCCGGCCGCCTGCTGGCGCGGCATCCGGGCCTGTTCATGCAGACCCACGTCGCCGAGAACCGCGCCGAACTCGATTGGGTGGCGAAGCTCTTCCCCGATGCGCGCAGCTATCTGGACGTGTACGCAAAGCACGGCCTGCTCGGTGAGCGCTCGGTCCTCGCGCACGGTATCTGGCTCGACGAGACCGACCGCGCCGTGTTGGCGTGCGAGCGTTCGCAGATCGCGCACTGCCCGAGTTCGAACCTCTTTCTCGGCTCCGGCCTGATGGCCTGGCGCGCGCTCGAAGACGCCGGCGTGGCGGTGTCGCTGGCCAGCGATGTCGGCGGCGGCACCAGCCTGTCGATGCAGCGCACGATCGCCGACGCCTACAAGGTGCAGGCGATGCAGCAGGTCAAGCTGCCGGCATGGAAGGCGCTGTACACCGCCACCCGCGGCGCAGCGCGCGCGCTCGGCCTCGAACACGAGATCGGCTCGTTCGACAACGGCTGCATGGCCGACCTGGCGCTGTGGGACTGGTCCCACGGCCCGGTGGCCACGGTGCGCGACGCAGCGGCACGCTCGTTGCATGAACGAGTGTTCGCCTGGATGACGCTCGCCGACGAACGCAACCTGAGGGCCGCATTCGTCGCCGGCAAAGAGCGCTACCGCGCCAAGGAGACTGCATGACCACACCGCGACTCGAACTCAAGCACATCAGCAAGCAGTACCCCGCCGTCAAGGC
>JANOEG010000551.1:0-2436 GCA_031413095.1 Burkholderiales bacterium
GCCGGGATGTTGAGCGCGCGGCAGAAGGCCACGCCCAGGTGCGCGAAGTCGCGGCACACGCCGGCGCGCTGCAGGAAGACGTCGCAGGCGGTGGTGGTGGTGTTGGAGGAGCCGAGGCGGTACTCGATGTGCTCATGGATCCAGTCGTTCACCGCCTGCACGCGCGCGTAGCCGGGCTCGACGCTGCCGAACATCCGCGTCGCGGCCGACGCCAGACGGTCGGACTCGCAGTAGCGCGTCGGCATCACGTAGGTCAGCACCTCGTGCGGCAGCGCGTCGATCGGCAGCTCCTTGGCTGCGGTGTCGGGCGGCGGGCGATCGATCCGCACGCGCGCGCGGTAGCGCAGCGTCAGCGGCCCGGCCGAGGCCTTCACGCGCAGCGTGCGGTGGCCGAGCGTCGGGTCGGTGTGCAGCGTGCTCTCGACGGCGGGCGTCAGGCGCAGCGACTCTTCGACGACCGCTTGGTCCATGCCGTCGAGCGCATGCAGGATGAATAGAAAGTGCGTGTCGTCGAGCAGCGTGTAAGACAGCTTGCAGTCGACGTTGAACAGTTTCGCCCGTGGGGTGCGGGCGGCGGCGGGGGCAGAGGTGGTGACCATGCAGGGGCAATCGTGCGAGCGCAAAAGATCGTAGTCTGCATCGGCGTGGCTGCAGGGCGTGCAGTGCGCCGCCGCGTTGCGGCGTAGGCAACATCCGACGCCTTTCGCGCGGGCCGTCTCAAGGTGTCTGGAACGCGGGGCCCTCGAAAACCTGGACGGTCCCTTGCCAGGCGCCCGAGGTGAGTTCGTGCTCGTCGTACCGGCCCGCGGTGTAGGCATCCACCGTCTTGCGCCAGAAGGCCTGCGCGGCACCGTTGAGCGTCATTTGACCGACTTCCCAGCGGCCGGGCAAGGCCGTGAACACCGCGTGGGCCAGCACGCGCCCGGCGCCTTGACGCCGGTACTTCTTCAGAACGAAGAACTGATCCATCCACCAACCGTCCGTTCCGACTCGAACCCGCCGGTCCACGAGGGCAAAGCCGGTATGGCGGTCGCCGGCAAGCGCCACGAAGGGAACGCAGCCTTCTTCGTGCCAATACCGATCGAGGTCGTAGCCGTACTCGCCGTGGCTGTCGAGGTCCTGGTCCCAGAGGTCAGACAGGTCGTGCTGGTAGAGCTCCAGCATGCGCTGCAGCGGCGGCCGATCGGCCACCGTTGCCCGGCGCACGTCGAAGGCGCTCGACGTCACCGTGCGCGCACCATCACATCAACCCGCATGCTTGCACGATGGCCTTCACCCGCGCCACGCCCTCTTCCGTCAACGGCCGGTTCGGCCGGGCCATCTCGCGCCGATCGATCAATCCCATCATCTGCATCGCGGCCTTGAAGCCGCCGACGCCCGACGCGCCGACGCTGGTGTGCGGCGTGCCGTGGAAGACGATCTGGAACAGTTGCACCAGCCGCTCCTGCTCGCGCCGCGCCGCAGCCCAATCGCCGCGCTTTGCGGCGTCGTACAGGCGCACGTAGGCCGCGGGGTCGACGTTGCCCAGACCGGGCACGCAGCCGTCGGCGCCGCCAAGCAGGACGCCATCGACGACGATCTCGCTGCCGGTCAGGATGAAGAACTCGCTGTCGTCGCCGTCGGCTGCGCGGTCGCTCATCACCATGCGCAGGTTGCCGTCGTCGCCACTGCTGTCTTTCAGGCCGCAGGCAATGCGCTTGCGGCGCAGCTCGGCCACGGTCGCCCGCTCGAGCTTGACGTGCACGCACACCGGGATGTCGTACGCAATCACCGGCAGGTCGACCGCGTCGCGCACGTACGCAAAGTGGTCGATCGTCTCGCCTTGGCTGGTGCGCGTGTAGTACGGCGCCGTCAGCACCAGGCCCTGCGCGCCCAGGGCCTTGGCCTGGCGTGCGTGCGCGATGCAGTGGTCGGTGGTCGCGTCGAGCACGCCGGCCACGATCGGCACGCGGCCGCGCGCTTCGTCGACCGCTGTCTCGAGCACGCAAGCGCGCTGCCGCGCATTGAGGAACACGCACTCGCTGGTCGTGCCGAGCATGAACAGACCGTGCACGCCGCCGTCGAGCAGGTGGCGGATCACACGGCGCAGGCTCTTCGTGTCGATGCTGCCGTCGGCGGTGTAGGGCGTGACGACGGGCGGCACGATGCCGTGCAGTTTCAGCGGGTCGGGCATGGTGTGGGCAGCAGGCGTTGAGGGCGCTGCGATGCTACCCGCCCGCGTGCGGCGCGTCGTCAGGCTTTCAGGCTGACGATCTCCTTGAAGCCTCCCCAGAACATGCGCTTGCCGTCGAACGGCATCGACTTCGGGTTCATGTCAGCCATCGCCGGATCGGCCATCACCTTCTTGTTGACGGCGTCGCGGTGGCGGCGCGATTTGTAGACGATCCACGAGAAGACCACCACTTCGGTCGGCTTCAACTTCACCGCCTGCGGAAA
>JANOEG010000552.1:0-4297 GCA_031413095.1 Burkholderiales bacterium
CTCCACCGTGCTGCAGGGTGTGCACACGGTGTTCCAGATCGACCTGTTTTTGCGCCTGCTCGATGCGGCGAAGAAGGCGGTCGATGCCGCCGGCGGCGGTGACTGCGATCGTGAATCGCCGTCGCTGAAGGTGATCGCCGACCACATCCGCTCGTGCGCCTTCACCGTCACCGACGGCGTGATCCCCGGCAACGAAGGCCGCGGCTACGTGCTGCGCCGCATTGCGCGGCGCGCCATCCGTCATGGCTACAAGCTCGGGGCGAGGAAGCCGTTCTTTCACGCCATCGTTTCGACGCTGGCCGCCGAGATGGGCGATGCCTACCCCGAGATGCGCCGCGATGCACAGCGTGTGACCGAGGTGCTGCGCCAGGAAGAAGAGCGCTTCTTTCAGACGATCGCCAACGGCATGGAGATCCTCGACGCGGCGTTGGCCGGTGGAACAAAACAGATCGACGGCGAACTCGCCTTCAAGCTGCACGACACTTTCGGCTTCCCGCTCGACCTCACCGCCGACGTTTGCCGCGAGCGTGGCGTCACGGTGGACGAAGCCGGCTTCAACGCCGCGATGCAGCGCCAGCGCGAGCAGGCGCGCGCGGCCGGCAAGTTCAAACTCGCGCAAGGTCTGGCATACAGCGGCGGGGACACGGCGTTCGACGGCTACGAGCATCTGACGGTCGAAGGCGCGAACGTCACGGCGCTGTATGTGGACGGTGCGGCGGTGAAGCAGGCCAAGGCCGGCGACGACGTGGTGATCGTGCTCGACAAGACGCCGTTCTACGCTGAGAGCGGCGGCCAGGTGGGCGATGCTGGCGAGCTGCGCAATGCGACGACGCTGGTGAAGATCGAGGACACGACGAAGATTCAGGCGGCGGTGTTCGGCCACCAGGGCCGCGTGGTCGAAGGCGAGTTGAAAGTCGGCGATGCCTTCACCGCGCGCGTCAACGCCGAGCAGCGCGCGAAGACCGTGCGCAATCATTCCGCCACGCACCTGATGCACAAGGCGCTGCGCGAGGTGCTGGGCGCGCATGTGCAGCAGAAGGGCTCGCTCGTCAACGCCGAGCGCACGCGCTTCGACTTCAGCCACAACGCGCCGCTGACCGATCCGCAGATCGCGCAGATCGAAGCGATCGTGAATGCCGAAGTGCTGGCCAACGCGGCCACGCAGGCGCGCGTGATGGCGATCGACGACGCGCAAAAGACCGGCGCGATGATGCTGTTCGGCGAGAAGTACGGCGACACGGTGCGCGTGCTCGACATCGGATCGAGCCGCGAGCTGTGCGGCGGCACGCATGTGCAGCGCACGGGCGACATCGGTTTGTTCAAGGTCGTTGCCGACGGCGGCGTTGCGGCCGGCGTGCGTCGCATCGAAGCGGTGACGGGCGACAACGCGCTGGCGTATCTGCAGCAGCTAGAAGCCACCGTCGGCGGTGTGGCCGCGTCGCTGAAGGTGACGCCGGCCGAGATCGGCGCCCGCGTGTCGAGCGTGCTCGACCACGTGCGCGCGCTCGAAAAGGAGATCGCGCAGTTGAAGGGCAAGCTGGCGTCGTCGCAAGGCGACGAGCTGATGTCGCAGGCGGTGGATGTCAAAGGCATCAAGGTGCTCGCCGCCGTACTCGACGGCGCCGACGCGAAGACGCTGCGCGAGACGATGGACAAGTTGAAGGACAAGCTGAAGAGCGCCGCGATCGTGCTGGCCGCGGTGGACGGTGGTGGCAAGGTACAGATCGCCGCCGGCGTCACGGCCGATCACACGGCGAAGGTCAAGGCCGGCGAACTCGTCAACTTCGTTGCCCAGCAGGTCGGCGGCAAGGGCGGCGGCAAGGCGGACATGGCGATGGCCGGTGGCACCGATGCGGCGGGCTTACCGAAAGCGCTGGCGTCCGTGGCGGCGTGGGTCGGTGAACGCGCCTGAAGCAACCATCGTGATCCGCCGCCCGCGTCCTGAAGACGCCGCGGCGATGGTCGCCATCATGGGCGATCTCGCGGTGTTGCCCGGTTTGCTTCAATTGCCGTATGCGACCGAGGCCGCCTGGAAGAAGCGCATCGAAGAGATGCCTGTCGGGCCGACGACGGCCGAGCTGTTCATCGTCGCCGAGCGTGGCGGCGAGGTGGTGGGCAACGCTGGGGTGCACCCGGTGCAGCATGTGCGTCGCCGCCACACGGCAGGCATCGGCATGGCCGTGGCCCAACGCGCGCAAGGGCAGGGTGTCGGCACAGCGTTGATGGCGGCTATCGTCGACTGGGCCGACAACTGGGCGCAGTTGTTGCGCCTGGAGCTCACGGTCTACACCGACAACCCCGCTGCCATGGCGCTGTACCGCAAATTCGGATTCGTGCATGAGGGCACGCACCGCGCGTTCGCTTTGCGCGACGGCGTGTACGTCGACGCGCACTGCCTGGCACGTCTGCACCCGAAGCCACCGCCATTGCCATGAGGCTGCCTGCGCTGCTTTTGTGCGCATGGGCGCTCGCGGTGGTCAACGTCTCAGCGCAAGTTCGGGTCAATGCGCCGAGTCTGGATCAGACTGACAGCGGCGCGCTGTCATTGCCCGCATATTGGTTCGTTTCCGAGCGCAGCGTCGGTGATGCGGCACGGCCGGCTGTGGTGCTGCTGCATGGATGTGGCGGCGCACTCGACAGCAAGGGCCGCCTCGGCCAGCGCTTTGTCGACTATGCAAAGCTGCTCAACGCCGAAGGCTGGCACGCCCTGGTGGTCGACTCACTGACGCCGCGCGGCGAAAAGGAGCTGTGCACGCAACGCACCGGCACGCGCCGTGTCACGCAGATCAACCGGCGGCTCGACGCC
The DNA here is from genome assembly GCA_031413095.1 of Burkholderiales bacterium. Classification (GTDB taxonomy): domain Bacteria; phylum Pseudomonadota; class Gammaproteobacteria; order Burkholderiales; family Burkholderiaceae_C; genus CADEEN01. The sequence continues at coordinate 2,807 of JANOEG010000552.1, forward strand.
TTGGGCGCCTTGCACTGGCTGGCGGCGCAGCCCGGCGTCGATGGCCGGCGACTTGCCTTGTTGGGCTGGTCCAACGGCGGCAGCACGGCACTGGCGGCCAGCAACCGGCTGCATCGCGACGTAGCGCGCGCGGCCGTCACGCCGCGCGCCGCGGTGGCCTTCTATCCGGGCTGCGAAGCAGAACTGGCACGGCACTATGCCGCGACAGGTTCAACCTTGCTGCTCGTCGGCGAGAAGGACGACTGGACGCCCGCTGCGCCTTGTGTCGAACTCGCGGCGGCGCCCGGCAGCGGGACGAAGGTCATCGTCTACCCCGACGCGTACCACGGCTTCGATGGTGTGGCGCCGCTGCGCGTGCGCGCCGATGTGCCCAATGGCGTGAAGCCTGGGCAGGGTGTGACGGTGGGCACCAACCCGGCCGCACGCGAAGCGTCGCGGCAACAATTGCGGGCCTTTCTGCGCGAGCAGTTGCGCTGATGAAAAGCGCGCCGCCTCAGGCGTAGTCGAGTGCCCGCGCCTTGCCCCAGAACACGCGGTAGGCGTAGAGGGTGTACAGGGCGATCGCCGGCACCGTGATCGCGCAGCCGACGAGGATCACGACCAGCGATTCGGTGGCGCTGGCCGACTGCCAGATCGTCAGCCGGTCGATGACGACATAAGGGTACAGGCTGTACGCCAGTCCGATGCCGCCGAGCGTGAACACGGTGACGACGAGCGCGAACGGCAGCCAGCACAGGCTGCCCAGCACCTGGCGCGAGCGCAGCACGGCGAGCGTGCCGAACAGGCAGATCGCGCTCATCAGCGGGATCGCCGACAGCGCGATCAATTGCGGAAAAGCGAACCAGCGCTCGAACACGGTGCGGCTGACCCAGGGGGTGGCCAGCGAGATCAAGAGCAGTCCGAGCGCCACCGGCCCCCAGGCCTGCTGCCCCCACGCCTGCGCGCGGCGCTGCAGATCGCCCTCGGTCTTCATCAGCAGCCAGCAGGCGCCGAGCAGCGTGTAGGCCGCCGGCAGGCACAGCGCGATCGCGCCAGCGAAGAGGGTGAACGTCCAGCCTTCTGCAAAGCCGGTGATGTAGCGCCCGAGCATCCAGCCTTGCGCCAGCGAGGCCATCATCGAGCCGGCGAAGAAGGAGCGGTTCCACAGCTTGCGATGTTCGTCGCGCGCCTTGACGCGGAAGTCGAAGGCCACGCCGCGCAGGATCAGGCCGACCAGCATCAGCGCGATCGGCAGGTAGAGCGCGGTCATGACCACGCCGTGCGCCTTCGGGAAGGCGATCAGCAGGATGCCGATGCCGAGCACGAGCCAGGTTTCGTTGGCGTCCCAGAACGGGCCGATCGACGCCACCATCAGGTCCTTCTCGGCCGCAGTGGCGCGATGCATCAGCATGCCCACGCCGAGGTCATAGCCGTCGCTGACGACGTAGATCAGCATGGACAGGCCCATCAGCGCCATGAAGATCACGGGCAGCGCAGCGTCGAAGCCCATCC
>JANOEG010000553.1:0-2673 GCA_031413095.1 Burkholderiales bacterium
GGGCACACCGCGCAGCTTCGATTTCCCCGCGCGCGCGACCACGCGGACATCGGCCCGGCGCTGGGCATCGACTTCGACACCGGCGCCAAACTCAGCGGATCGCGCTTCACCTTCCTGCGCGGCCGCGCGGCGCGCCTGCACCGCGCGCTCGCGCAGTTCATGCTCGATGTGCAGACGCAGGAGCATGGCTACACCGAGTGCTACACGCCCTACATCGTCAACCGCGAAATCCTCGAAGGCACTGGGCAGTTGCCCAAGTTCAAGGACGACATGTTCTGGGTGTCGCGGGGCGGGGATGACGAGCGCGCCGAGCAGTACCTCATCAGCACCAGCGAGATCTCGCTGACCAACACCGTGCGAGAGCAGATCCTGGATGCCGCGCAACTTCCGATCAAGCTCACCGCGCACAGCCCGTGTTTCCGCTCGGAGGCTGGCAGCGGCGGCCGCGACACGCGCGGCATGATCCGCCAGCACCAGTTCGACAAGGTCGAGATGGTGCAGATCACGACGCCCGAGCAGAGCTACGCCACGCTCGAAGCGATGGTCGGCCATGCCGAAGCCATCCTGCAGAAACTCGAGCTTCCGTACCGCGTGGTCTTGCTGTGCACCGGCGACATGGGCTTTGGCAGCGCCAAGACCTACGACCTCGAAGTCTGGCTGCCGGCTCAGAGCACCTACCGCGAGATCAGCTCGTGCAGCAACTGCGAAGCCTTCCAGGCGCGGCGCAAGCAGGCGCGGTTCAAGAACGCGCAGGGCAAGAACGAGCTCGTGCACACGCTCAATGGCTCCGGCCTTGCCGTCTTCCGCGCGATGGTGGCGGTGATCTAGAACCACCAGCAGGCCGACGGCTCGATCAATGTGCCGGCGGCGTTGCGGCCGTACCTGGGCGGCGTGGAAGTGCTGAAGCCATGAACGCAGATCGCGCCGAGTCCCTCGCGCAGCAGATGCTGCAGGCATGGGACGGCGCGCACTGCGTGCCGCTGCCATCGGCCGACGCGGTGGGGCTGACCAACGAAGCGGCGTACGCCATCGCCGAGCGTTTGCGTGCCTTGCGCTTGGCGCGTGGCGAACGCCCTGTTGGCTGGAAGATCGGCTTCACCAATCGCAGCCTGTGGCCGCGTTATGGTGTGGATCGCCCGATGTGGGCACCGGTGTGGGACACGACGCTGCACATGCTGGATGGCAACGCGGGCCGCCTGTCGCTGACCGGCTTGAGCCAGCCGCGCATCGAGCCCGAGATCGCGTTCACCTTCGACGTGGCGCCACGTGCCGGCATGTCGACCGATGAGCTGCGCGGTTGCCTGGCCTGGGTCGCGCATGCCTTCGAGATCGTGCACACGCACTATGAAGGCTGGCGCTTCACGCCGAGCGACACCGCGGCCGACTTCGCATTGCATGGCCGCTTGTTCGTTGGCCCACGCGTGGCAGCCCCAGCGTGGGGCGAGACGCAGGCGAGCGATCTGTCGGCGCTGCGCGTCGAGTTGCTGTGCAACGGCGAGGTCAAGGACCGCGGTGTCGGCAGCGTCGTGCTCGACGGGCCGCTGCAGGCGCTGAAAACGCTGATCGACTTGATGGCCGCCGTCACGCCGCAATGGCATGTGGCGGCCGGCGACGTTGTCACCACGGGCACGATCACCGACGCCTGGCCACTGGCACCCGGACAGCACTGGCAGACCCGTTTGTCTGACATGCGCTTGTCGCCGTTGTCGCTGCACGTCGATGCCTGATCGCGCTGCCCTACAATTCGCGCCTTCCCGCTGACCCCGGGGCCCCGAATCAGGAGAGGTGGCAGAGTGGTCGATCGCGCCGGACTCGAAATCCGGTTTACTGTTATGCAGTAACGAGGGTTCGAATCCCTCCCTCTCCGCCAGAAGACAAGCAAATACGGGCCTACAAGGCCCGTTGCTTTTGGCGCTCTGGTGCGCGCGGTTCAATCGTCGTTTGTGAGCTCGCGCAGCATGGCACGGTAGCCCTCGTACATCATTTGGTCGCCCTTCATCATTTTGGCTTGGGCGGCCGGGGCCATGGCCTTCATCTTGCCCATCTTTGCGTCATACAGCTTGGCCATGGCTTGCAAGAACTCTTCCTTCGAGACCATGCTGTCCTTGTTCACGTCGGCTGCTGCCATCATTTCCGGGTAGCGGTCTTTGGCAGAGGCGGGCGTCGTGGCGGTGGCAAGTCCGAGTGCCATGGCGATGGCGGCGGTGCTGAGGGTGAGCTTGTTCATGTGCGATCTCTTGAAGAGCAAGGAGGGGTGACAAGCTGGGAGAGCATTGAGCAGTTCTAGCGCTCAAGCCGGTAGTCGTCAGACGCCACCCTTCATTACAGTCGCGCGCTCTGCCGCGCCGCGTCTGTCAGCGTGGGAGTTCCTGCAGGCACTGCGTCATTGCCTGCGCCAGATCGTGGCGGCCGTAGGGTTTGCGCAGTACCGGCGGACTATCACCAGAGGCGGCGCCGCCCGCCGCGAGGTGGTGCGAGTAGCCCGATGTCAGCAGCACGGCCAACTGCGGGTGCCGCATGCGCACGCGCTGCGCCAGTTCGTGGCCGTCGATGCCGGTGCCGAGCATGATGTCGCTGAACAGCAGGTCGAAAGCGCAGGCGCCGGGCGCGCGGTTGAGCTCGGCCAGCGCCGCCTCGGCACTGGCGCAAGCCACAACCTGACAGTCCATCGAT
>JANOEG010000554.1:0-7145 GCA_031413095.1 Burkholderiales bacterium
ATGGGTGGCTGTATCAAGCCGGCCACGCTGCGCGCCTTCGTGCTTGCGATGCAGTCGCAAGGCATCAAGGTGCAACCGGCACGCCTGGGCTACGACCGGCTCTACGCCTTCGATTGTTTGGCTCGTGCGCACGCCAGCAACGACGATGCGTTGCGCGCGCTTGCCGTCGAGCTGTTTGCAGCCTTCGAGCACAGCAACGCTTAGCACCGGTCAGGGCGGACCCCCGACCCGGCGGATCAGGCCGGCCCAAGCGTCGCACTCATCGGGCGCTGCATCGCGCTGCAGGCGTGCTGTTGCATGGCAAGAAGGCTTCGTGCTCCATTGCCGATGGGTCACGCGGCGCCGGCCGCCCCACCCGGGCCACCAGCGTGCGCCAGATGCCATATCGGTTCCACGCGGCGCGGCGAGCGATCCAGAGGTCATGGCCCGCACAACCCCCTAGGACGAAGCGCACGCGACTTGCGGTACAACCCCACTTCATATCCAGGAGCAGCACATGAAATGGGAAGGCCAACGCCAGAGCGAGAACGTCGAAGACCGCCGTGCCGGCGGCGGTGGTGGTGGCGGCTTCCGCATGGGCGGCGGGCGCGGCATCGGCATCGGCACGATCATCATTGCCGTGCTGGCAAGCTGGATCTTCGGCATCAACCCGCTGACCGTGCTCGGTGTGCTTGGCGGCGGGGGGCCGGTGGCGGCGCCGCAATCGCAAGGCCCGGCCACCAAGCCACCGGCCACCGACGCCGCAGCCGCCTTTGTCTCGACCGTGCTGGCCGACACCGAAGAGGTCTGGGCCAAGGTCATGCAAGGCGCCGGTACGCGCTACAGCGAACCGAAGCTCGTGCTCTTCCGTGGCGCCGTCGGCACGGCTTGCGGCACCGGGCAATCGGCGATGGGGCCGTTCTACTGTCCGGGTGACCAGAAGGTCTATCTCGACATGCAGTTCTTCGACACGCTGCGCTCACGCATGGGCGCGCCCGGCGACTTCGCGCAGGCCTACGTGGTCGCACATGAAGTCGCGCACCATGTGCAGAACCAGCTCGGCATCACCGGCAAGGTCGATGCCATGCGCGGCCGCGTCTCGGAGCAGCAGATGAACGCGCTGTCGGTGCGCGTCGAGCTGCAAGCCGATTGTTTTGCCGGCGTCTGGGCGCACCATTCGCAAAAGAGCAAGGGCTGGCTGGAACGCGGCGACCTGGAAGAAGCGATGAATGCGGCTTCGCAGATCGGTGACGACAACCTGCAGCGTAAATCGCAAGGCACCGTCGTGCCGGAGAGTTTCACGCACGGCTCCAGTCAGCAGCGCATGACGTGGTTCAAGCGCGGCTTGGAGTCGGGCAGCGTGCAGCAGTGCAATACGTTTGATGCGCAGAAGTTGTAGGCGCGTGAGGATTGCGCTGAAGGCGGCGCGCGTCGCTTGGACTGTTGACACACCGAAAGCAAAGAGCCTTCAGCGTCTCAGCGAACTGCGGCACCTTTGAACCAACGTGCGGCGGGCCGTACGAGCAGCAGCACTGCGGCCACGGCGCTGAGCGCACTGCTGGCGATGCCGAGCCACGCCACGACGGGTGAGCGCGTCCAGTCCTCGGCGATCACCGGCATGCCGACAGCGATACCGAAGACCGTGAGGGCGACCATCACCCACCGCGCCCAGGTTCGGCGCTGCCAGACGCAGTGCAGGATCCACAGCTCGACAGCGAGCAGTGCCAGCGTGATGCCCCAGATCATGGCGGTCATCGCCGCCGGCTCACCGGGGATCGGCGCGTCGACCCAGGGCAGCAGCGAGATCAAACCGACGGCCATCGACGCCAGCATCAGCAAGCAAGCCCAGGCGACGCTGCGCGGGCGCGACGATAACAGCGCGTCCGGTGTGGCGATGTCGGCCACGTCGGTGCGTGGCGGCGCGTAGCGGTCTGAAGAGTTCATGCGCGCATCATGCCCGCGCTTGCAATGCGCGGGCGCAGTCGATACTGCGGCACCATCGAGCTTGCAGGAGGGTTCCCATGTCGCAGCCGCGCGATGACAGCGCAACGAGTGCTTTTGCGCGATTCTTCGCTCACGAATCGGCCGGCGGCTTGTGTCTCGGCGTGGCCGCATTGCTGGCGCTCGTGGTCAGCAACACGGCGCTTGCGCCAGCCTACGAGGCCTTCTTGCGCATGCCGGGCAGCGTGTCCGTGGGCACGTGGCTGAGTTTCGAGAAGCCGTTGCTGGTCTGGGTGAACGACCTGTGGATGGCGGTGTTCTTCTTTCTCGTCGGCCTGGAAATCAAGCGCGAGTTCGTCGAAGGCGAGCTCGCCTCACCGCGCCAGGCCCTGCTGCCGGCCGCGGCTGCTTTGGGCGGTATGGTGGTGCCGGCGGCGATCTACGCGACCTTCAACTGGAGCGATCCGCAGGCCTTGCGCGGCTGGGCGATTCCGTCGGCGACCGACATCGCGTTTGCCATCGGCGTGCTGATGTTGCTGGGCTCGCGCGTGCCAGCTTCGCTCAAGCTGTTCCTGACTGCGGTGGCGATCATCGACGACCTGGGTGCCATCATCATCATCGCGCTGTTCTACACCGAGCAGCTCTCCGTGCTCGCACTCGGTGGCGCCGCGGTGGGCGGCGCTGTGCTGCTGCTGCTGAACCGCCTGCGTGTCACGCGCATCGACGTCTATGCCGCGGTCGGCCTGGTGATCTGGGTCTTCGTGCTCAAGTCGGGCGTGCACGCGACGCTGGCGGGTGTGATTACCGCGCTGGCGATTCCTGCTCGCGATGCGGCCGGCGCCTCGCCGCTGGAGCGCACGCAGCACGCGCTGCATCCGTGGGTGGCCTTCGGCATCCTGCCGCTGTTCGGCTTCTGCAATGCCGGCGTCAACCTCGCAGACGCGAGCTGGTCGGCGCTGCTCGAGCCGGTGACGCTGGGCATCGGCGCCGGCCTGGTGCTCGGCAAGGCCGTGGGCGTGTTCGGCAGCGCGTGGCTGCTGATCAAGAGCGGTGTGGCCGCGGCACCGGTGGGCGCGAGCCTGCTGCAGCTCTTGGGGGTGGCGGTGCTGTGCGGCATCGGCTTCACGATGAGCCTGTTCATCGGGGGCCTCGCGTTCGAAGGGCTTGACCCGAGTTTCGAGATGCGCGTCAAGCTCGGGGTGCTCGCCGGATCGATCGTCGCGGGGCTCATGGGCAGTGCGATCCTGTGGGCGGCAGGCCGCCATCACGCCGCCTAGAGACTCGTGCGCAGCGTCCAGATCTCCGGGAACAGCACGACGTCGAGCATCTTGCGCAGGTAGCTCACACCGCCAGTGCCGCCGGTGCCGCGCTTGAAACCGATCACGCGCTCGACCGTCGTCACATGGCGAAAGCGCCACAGGCGAAACGCGTCTTCGAGGTCGGTCAGCTCCTCGCCGAGCTGGTAGAGATCCCAGTGCGTCTGCGGTGCGCGATACACGCTGAGCCAGGCTTGCTCGACCTCGGCGCTGGCGACATAGGGCTGCGTCCAATCGCGCTCGGTGTGCGTCATCGGCACGGCGATACCGCGTCGCGCCAGCAGGCGCAGCGCTTCGTCGTAGAGCGACGGCGCGGCATGCGCCGCAGCCACCAGCGCCAAGCGCTCGGGCGCATGGGCGTGCGGCTTCAACATCGTTGCGTTCTTGTTGCCGAGGCGGAACTCGATGCAGCGGTACTGCCAACTCTGAAAGCCGCTCGAGTTGGCAAGGTACGGGCGGATCGCGCTGTACTCGGGCGGCGTCATCGTCGCCAGCACGTCCCACGCATGCACGAGCTGCTCCATGATGCGGGAGACGCGCGCGAGCCCCTTGAAAGCGCTGCCGAGCTGGTCGGCCGCGACATGGGCCATCGCGGCTTCCAGCTCGTGCAGCATCAGCTTCATCCACAGCTCGCTGGTCTGGTGCTGGACGATGAACAGCATCTCGTTGTGGTCGGGCGAGAGTGGGTGCTGCGCCGACAGCACCTGATCGAGATACAGGTAGTCGCCGTAACTCATGTCCTTGGCGAAGTCGAGCTTGGCGCCGTGATGCTGTTGGGAGTCGCTCATGTCACTGCCGCCTTCTTGTTGAAGCGCTCTGCCTTCCACTCGCCGGATTCGAGCACTTGATGAAGGTGCTCCACCGCATCCCAGACATCGACAAAGCGCGTGTACAGCGGCGTGAAGCCGAAGCGCAATACATCGGGCGCGCGGAAGTCACCGATCACGCCGCGCGCGATCAGCGCCTGCACGATGGCGTACGCGCCTTCCTGGCGCACCAACGAGACCTGACTGCCGCGGTGCTGCGACTCGTGTGGCGTGATCGTGCGCAGGCTGTCGCAGCGGTCGGCGGTCAAGCGCATGAAAACCTCCGTCAGCGCCAGCGATTTGCTACGCAGTGCGTCCATGCCACCGAGCGGGTCGGCCGCGAGCACGGTATCGATGCCGCATTCGAGCGCGGCCATAGAAATCACCGGCGGCGTGCCGCAGAGGTAGCGCGCGATGCCGGGCGCCGGCGTGTAGCCAGGCACGAAGGCGAACGGCGCCGCGTGCCCCATCCAGCCGGCCAGTGGCTGCCAGAAACGCTCGGCATGGCGCGGATGCACCCACACGAACGCCGGTGCGCCGGGGCCCCCATTCAGGTACTTGTAGCCGCAGCCGACGGCGAAGTCGGCATCGTCGCGCTTCAAGTGCACTTGCAGGGCGCCGGCGCTGTGCGCAAGGTCCCAGACCGCGAGCGCGCCGATGGCATGCGCGGCTTGCGTGAGTGCGGCCATGTCGTGCAGGCGACCGGTTCGGTAGTTGACCTGAGTCAGCATCAACACGGCGACATCGCCTTCGGCAAGCCGCGGCTCGATCTGCTCCGGCGCGTCGGCCAGCACCAGCTCGAATCCGCGCTCGCGCGCCAGCGATTCGGCGATGTAGAGGTCGGTCGGAAAGTTGTCGCGCTCGGAGAGGATCACGCGGCGCTGCGGGTGATCGGCCTGCGCCATCGACAGCGCCGCCGACAGCACCTTGAACAGGTTGATCGACGTCGAGTCGGCGACGACCAGCTCGTTCGCGCCCGCGCCAACGAGCTTGGCCAGCTTGTTGCCGATGCGTTGCGGCAGATCGATCCAATGCGCCGTATTCCAGCTCTCGATCAGGTGCTCGCCCCACTCGTGCGTCACGACGTCGGCCACGCGTTGTGCGGTGGCTCGCGGCAGCACGCCGAGCGAGTTGCCGTCGAGATAGATCTTGTGGGCCGGCAGCGCAAACTGATCGCGCAGGGCAGCCAACGGGTCTTGGGCATCGAGGTTTTCGCAGTCAGTCCGGTTCATGTCACAACTCCCGCAACACCGCTCGCACGGGGCTGGCATCGGCGGTGATCAGTTTGAGGGGCAGGGCGATCAATTCGTAGTCGCCTTCGGGCACATCGTCAAGCACCAGGTTCTCGAGCACGCGCAGACCGCGGCGGCGAATCACCTGATGGCTGTCGAGTGACTTGCTATCGGCAGGGTCGATGCTGGCCGTGTCGATGCCGACCAGCGTCACGCCGAGGTCGGCCAGGCGCTCGATCGTTTGCGGCGCGTAAGCGGCGAGTTCACCGTCCCACTCATCGACCGGCATGCGTTTGTAGGTGCGAACAAGCACGCGCGGCGGCAGCTGTTCATCGATCGCGTGCGCCAGGTGCTGCCACTGCACCAGCGGCGTTATGCCGAGGGCGTGGATCACGCGGCATGGCCCGAGGTAAGGCGTGAGATCGAGCGCGCCCACCGTTGCGCCGTCGGCGTCATAGTGCAACGGTGCGTCGGCATGCGCGCCGGTGTGCGGCGACAGCGTGATCGTGCTGACGTTGACCGGGCAGCCGGGGGCAATCGTGGCCGCCCAACGCTGCTCGTAGCGCGCATCGCCCGGGAACACCGGCGAGCCGGCGTGGATCGGGGGAGAGATGTCCCAGAGTTTTTTGATCATCGGCGCGCAATGTGCGGTGAAGCGGCGTCGCGTGGTGTCGGTTAATTCCAACAACCGACCAAAACCGCGTGGCGGTCCGCCGCTGCGGATCATAGGAGCGCCGCGGCGTAAAGTCGCTGCATGAGCAGCACCACCTTCGATGTCGAGGACACGGTCCGCTTTGCCCAGTGCGACCCGGCAGGCATCGTCTTCTTCCCCCAGTACCTGGTGATGCTCAACACGCTGCACGAGCGCTGGTTCAACGAAGGCCTTGGAGTGCCCTATCACGAGGTCATCGGTGTGCGCCGGCTGGGTGTGCCGACGGTGCGTCTCGAGTGCGATTTCACAGCGGTCAGCAAACACGGCGACCGTTTGCGCCAGCGCTTGTCTGTTGCAAAGCTCGGCCGCAGTTCGGTCGAGTTGGCAGTGGAGTTCAGCGGCGGCGAGGAGCTGCGCGCCCGTTTTCGTCAGGTGCTGGTATGCACGTCGCTGGCCACGCACAAGGCCGTGGCGCTGCCCGATGACGTACGGCAAGGCATGCAGCGCTATCTGCGTTCCGCTTAAGCCTCAGCCGATGCGGCCGAGCAGCAGGTACTCCATCAGAGCCTTCTGCGCGTGCATGCGGTTCTCGGCTTCGTCCCAGACCACCGACTGCGGCCCATCGATCACCGAGGCCGCCACCTCTTCGCCGCGGTGCGCCGGCAGGCAGTGCATGAACAGCGCATCGTTGCGTGCCACGGCCATCAGGCGGTCATCGACGCACCAGTTGGCAAAGGCTTTCACGCGTGCAGCGTTCTCGGCTTCGTAGCCCATGCTCGTCCAGACGTCGGTGGTGACGAGGTGCGCGCCGCGGCAGGCTTCGAGCGGATCCTTGAAGACGCGGTAGCAGTCGCTACTGCTGATGCCGGCGACCGTGGGGTTTACTTCATAGCCGCTGGGCGTGCTGACATGCACCTTGAAGCCCAGGATCTCGGCGGCCTGCAGCCAGGTGTTGGCCATGTTGTTGCCGTCACCGACCCAGGCCACGGTCTTGCCCTGGATGGCGCCGCGGTGCTCGATGAAGGTGAAGATGTCGGCCAGGATCTGGCAGGGGTGGTACTCGTTGGTCAGGCCGTTGCGCTTAAAAATATTTTTTTCATTCTTAAAAAAATTGTGTTGAAAATCCGGAAGGATTAAGGTTGTACCGATTCTCATTACATGGGTGTGTAAGGAGGAGCTGTATTTTCTCCCTTCGCAGGCATTATCCTGTGCAGGTTAT
>JANOEG010000555.1:0-4344 GCA_031413095.1 Burkholderiales bacterium
CCGGCTTCCTTCAGCTTGTCGATCACCGCGTCCAGATGATCGGTGCAGGTGCCGGTGAGCTTGACATCGCCGCCGGCCGCGGTCACGGCGCAGAGGAAGGTGCCGGTCTCGATGCGGTCGGGGATGATGCGGTGCGGCGACTTCGGTGCGTGCAACGCCTTCACGCCTTGCACGCGGATGCGGCTTGTGCCGTGGCCTTCGATCTTCGCGCCCATCGCAATCAGCAACACGGCCAAGTCCGTCACCTCGGGCTCCTGCGCCGCGTTTTCGAGCAGCGTTTCGCCGTCGGCCAGCGCGGCGGCCATCAGCAGGTTCTCGGTGCCGGTGACGGTGACCATGTCGGTCGTGATGCGCGCACCTTTGAGCTTCTTCGCCTTGGCGACGATGTAGCCGTGCTCGACATCGATCTGCGCACCCATCGCCTGCAAGCCCTTGATGTGCTGGTCCACCGGCCGCGAGCCGATCGCACAACCTCCGGGCAAGGACACCTTGGCCTCGCCGAACCGCGCCAGCAAGGGGCCGAGCACGAGGATCGATGCGCGCATCGTCTTCACCAACTCATACGGCGCTTCCGGCGCTCCGATGCGCGTGGCGTCGAGGATCATGCGGGTCGGCGCGCTTTCGGGCCGCAGGATCGCCACCCCCATGTGGCGCAGCAGCTTGGCCATCGTCGCCACGTCCTGCAGCTTGGGCACGTTGTCGAGCACGAGCGGCTCGGCGACGAGCAGCGCCGCGCACAACTCGGGCAGCGCCGCGTTTTTCGCGCCGGCAATCGCGATCTCGCCTTGGAGGCGCTGGCCGCCGCGGATGAGGAGCTTGTCCATGATCGGGTCGTCTTTCGGGTCGTCTCTTGGGTTGACGACGCGGGCCGCAAGGGGCTCAGAGGGACGACACGCTGGAATTCACGCATGCGCCACCGCCCACCCGCAGCGCGCGCCGCGGGCGGTTCAATGGTGATGCGGTTGTGCCGTAGCGGGGGCCGGAAGGGCTTGCCACTCGGCAGGGGTGAGTGTCTTCATCGACAGCGCGTGGATTTGAGCCCGCATTCTATCGCCCAGCGCCGCATAGACGCGCTGATGGCGCTGCACCCGCGTCTTGCCGTCGAAATCGGCGGCGACGATGGTGGCAAAGAAGTGCCGGCCGTCGCCTTCGACCTCGAGATGCGTGCATTCGAGGCCGGCGGCAATGAAATTCCGCACGTCGGCGGCAGTGGGGTCGCTCATGGAGATTGAATTCTAGGGGCGGGCCGCTACATTCGCGCACAAGCAACCGCCGGGCCGCTCCCAAGGTTGCTTGTCCCCCTCGGGGGCCTGCCGCGACGCGGCAGGTCTGGGGGCACCAGTTTTGAAGGGAGAACCATCGCCATGAACACCACCGCCATCGTCACGCTCGCTGTCCTCGTCGTCCTCGGCCTGTGGGCACTCGCCGCCTACAACCGCCTGGTGCGGCACCGCAACGAGATCGGTAACGCTTTTGCGCAGATCGACGTGCAGTTGAAGCGCCGCTACGACCTGATTCCCAATCTGGTCGACGTGGCGCGCAAGTACGTGCAGCACGAGCGCGACACATTGGAAGCAGTGATCGCCGCGCGCAACGGCGCCAAGAGCGCCAGCGAGGCCGCCGCGGCCAAGCCGATGGACGGCGCACGCATCGCCGCGCTGGCTGGTGCGGAAGGCACCTTGGCGGGCCTGATGAACAAGCTGAACGTCGTCGTCGAGGCGTACCCCGAACTCAAGGCTGACGGCACGCTGCGCGACTTGTCCGAAGAGTTGGGTCACACCGAAAACCGCATCGCTTTCGCGCGCCAGGCCTTCAACGACTCGGTGCTCGAGTACAACAACGCCGCGCAACAGGCACCGACGAACCTCATTGCCGGGCTGTTCAGCTTCCGCGAGGCGGCGATGCTGGAGAGCACGACGAAAGAAGTCGAACGAGCGGCCCCGCGAGTGAATCTGGCCTGAACCCGGCAAGCAGGCGATGCGCTTTCGCCGCCACCAGGAAGCCGCTGAACAGCAGACGCGGCAACTGATCGGCCTGTTCGTCCTGGTCGTGATCGGCTTGGTGGTGGCCGTCAACCTGGTGTTGGCGCTGATCTTCTGGATCACCGTGCCCTTCGCGCGCGGCCTGCCGACCTATTTCATCGAAACCAACACCGGCCTGGTGCTGCTGTTCGTGCTCGGCGGCTGCTGGGTCGAGTCGATGCGCCTGCACAAGGGCGGTCCGCATGTGGCCGAGCTGGCCGGCGCGCGCCCTGCGCAGCCCAGCGGCAACGACGAACACGCACGCCGCGAGCAGCGCCTTGTCAACGTCGTGCAAGAGATGGCGATCGCCAGTGGCCAGCGCCCTGCCCCACAGGCCTGGGTGCTGCCGCGCGACGACGCGATCAACGCACTCGCCGCCGGCTGGCAAGGTGACGACGCTGTGGTCGTCGTCACCCGCGGTGCGCTCGAATGCCTGACGCGCGCCGAGCTGCAGGGCGTGGTCGCGCACGAGTTCAGCCACATCGTGCACGGCGACACGCGGCTGAACATGCGCCTGGTCGGCCTGGTCTGGGGTCTGCAGATGATCTGGGGCCTCGGCCTGTCGCTGTGGAGCACAGACGAGCGGGGTCGCCGCGGCGCCGGCGCGTTGTTCGGCCTGGGCCTGATGGCCGTCGGCTCGCTCGGCTGGCTCGCTGGCCGCCTGCTGCAAGCCGCGGTGAGCCGGCAACGCGAGTTCCTCGCCGACGCCTCTGCAGTCAAGTTCGCGCGCCATGTCGATGGACTCGGCGGTGCCTTGCGCAAAATCGCCGATCAGCAAGCACGACGCGTCAAAGGTCTGGCGAGTGCCCATGCTTCGAGCCTGGCGCACCTGCTGTTGTCGAGCGATGTCGCGCCGCGCAGCGGCGGATGGCGGCAATGGCTGGCCACCCACCCGCCGCTGGCCGATCGCTTGTCGCGCTTGTACGGGCGATCGTTCGAGGCCGATGAAGTGCTGCTGGCGGCGGATCGTCTGGCCATGGAAGGCAACGACACGATGGAGCAGCCTGTGGCGTTGATGGCGCCCGCAGTGGCCCGCAGCGCCCGAGGTCCTGTTCAGGCCGAGTTTGCCGAAGCCGCGGCAAGCGCTTCGCCGCGCTCGTGGCAAACGGGTGTGTCCAGCCCGGAGTCCGCGCGTCACGACGCGACCCAGAAGCCGACCCATTTCGACGACGCCGAGCGCGAGCGCGATGCGCTGCGCCGCATCGATCAGTGGTACGGCATCGGCGAGTGGCAGGCCGCGATGCTCGCGCTCGCGATCGACCCGCAAGCCGCCGACGCTGCGGCCCGCTGGCGCGGCTACGAGGCGGCGACGGCCGACCTGCATGTGGCCGGCGCCGTGCGCGAAGAGGTGCAGGCATTGCGAACGGGCGCACGCCGCCTGGTCATGGAAAAGCTGCTCGACCGCCTGCGCCAGTCACCGCCGCCGCACAAGCAGCGTCTGCGGCGAGCGTGGGCCCAGCGCCGAGGCCACCCGGCGCTTGCCAGCGCAGATGCCGCCGCGGATCAATGGCGTGCACTCGTGATCCAGCACTTCTTTGCACCTGGACACAGCGCGCCCGCGCGCGGCGCCTTGGCCACCCACGCCGATGAAGTGCGTGCCGCCACGCGCTGCATGGCGCGCGTGTTGACCAACGACAACGCAGCTCAGCACCCATGGCTCGCCGATGCGCTCACAGCGCTCGAAGCCATGGGCCTGCCGCCGCGGCGCAGCCCCGGCGGCGGGCTTGCACCGCCCACCGTACCGGCATCTCAGCGCGAGCTGATCGCGGCGTTGCGCGTGCGGCAGTTGTCGGTCATGCAACGACCATTGCTGCTTCGGGCGTGGGTCGACGCGGCGCAATCTCGTTCGCTGCTCAGCCAGCCGGGCAGCGGCGACTCGCTGCATCTGGCCTGTCTGGCGCTTGGCGTGCCAGTGGCCGACACGCTGCGATAGACAGCAAACGAGCTACTTCAGCTCGCTCTGCTTCTCGATCACCCGCGCCACCAGCCCGTACTCGATCGCTTCCTGCGCGCTCATCCAGTGGTCGCGGTCGATGTCGACCAGCACGCGCTCCAGCTTCTGGCCGGTTTCCTTGGCGATGACGCGGGCGATGCGTTCGCGCATCTTGATGATCTCTTGCGCCTGGATCGCGATGTCCGACGCGCGGCCACCGGCGCCGCCGCTCGGCTGGTGGATCATGAAGCGCGTGTTGGGCAAACAAACGCGGCGCTCTTTCGGCGCGGCCAGAAAGATGTGCGTGCCGGCGCTGGCCACCCAGCCGCTGCCGATCGTCGTCACCGGCGCGCGCACGAAGCGGATCATGTCGTGGATGGCGTCGCCGGA
>JANOEG010000556.1:0-5116 GCA_031413095.1 Burkholderiales bacterium
ACCTCTGTTTCTGGGTCGTCTTCGAGGAAGTACGGCTGATGAACTTAGCGGTCATCGAGTCGATGCGACGTAAGCGCTTGCCCACCGCATCCATCACCGCCACCTGGCGGCTGGTCTGCAGCGCGACGAACAGGTACGCGCCATTGGGGTGGAACACCGCGGCGCTGCCCAGGCCGGAGTTGTCGTGGTCGACACGCGCGGCGCTGTCTTCGAGCCAGGTTGTGAGGTCGATGCGGGAGGTGATCGCGCGCACCGAGTTCTGGAAATCGAGGTCGAGACCATTGCGCAACATGCCGCGCCGAACGTTGTCCTGCTTCGAGGGCACCCAGGCACTGCGGCCATCGGGCGCGATCACCGCCGCCGCGAGGTAGTTGGGCACACCCGCGCCTTGCAGACTGGTGTCGGTGCGGTCGCTGTGCTGCAGCACCACGGTGCGCTCAACAGTCATTGCCGACGTCACCACGACCACTTCGCCGCCGCGCGGCGACCCGGCCACCTCGGTAGCTACCGCGGCGGTGGATTCGCCGGGCAATGGCGGAGAGATGAAGCGCGACACCAGGATGCGGTCACTGCCCGCGGTGATCGACACCTGCCGCGGATTTGCTCCGACGCTCACGGATGCCAGAGTGGCGCCGCTGGTCGGATGCAGTTTCAACAACTGGCCCGTGCCCTCCAGCGCCACATAAGCGGCAGAACCGTCGGGGGCAAAGGCCAGACCGAACGGCATCGACGCACGCGGCAGCGCCACCGTCTGCACCACGGCCAGCGACGTGCGATCGAGGACCGACACGGTGGCCGCGCCCTTGTTGACCACCCAGATGCGGCCGTCGGGGGCAACGGCGACGGCGCGCGGCGCCGCGCCGACCGCGGTTTCACCGAGCTTGGCGGCGGTTACCGCGTCGAAGACGCTGACCGAGTCGTTGTCCTGATTGACCAGCCAGACGCGCGCATTGCCGCCGGCCACGGCCTGCACGGCGAGCGACGATGAATGCGTCGGCCGTGTCGATCCGCTGACGGCGCTCGTCACCGCCTGCACGAAGGTGCGTGTCGTCACAGCCCCGCCGGCCTGCGTCGCGGTCACACTCACCGTGTACAGCCCGGCGGCGGCGTAGGCGTGATCGATCGTCGTCGCCGAGGACGGCGCCGTGGTCGGCGAACCGTCGCCGAAGTTCCACGTGTATGTCACGCCAACGCCGCCGTTCGAACCGACGGTGTAGGTGGCGCTGCCACCTTCGGCAACTGAAGCCGCCGGCACCGGGTCGATCGCGAAGGCAACGGCAACGACTGTCCAGGTGAATGCGCCGTTGGCCACACCGCCGCGGCCATCGGTCACCTGGACCGATACCACATAGACGCCCGCAACCGACGGCGCCCCCGTGATCACGCCGAGCACTGGGTCGATTGACAAACCTGGCGGCAAGCCAATCGCGCTGTAGGACAAGGTGTCCGCATCAGGATCGGAAGCGTTCAACGGCAACGAAACCGCCTGTCCGACGTTTCGCGTCTGGTCAGGCACGGGTGACAGCGTTGGTGGCCCATTGGCGGCCGACGCCGTGGCCAGAAGCACGGTCTTCTCGGTGGTCGGGCCACCGAGGTTAGCGAAGTTGCCGCTGGCGACGACGGTCCACGCACTGCCCTCGTTGCTGCTGAGCAGGCGCCATCCAGCGATCGTGCCGAGTGTCGAGCCATCGTTGCGCGGCAGGTAGCGAAAGCCGCTGACCTGCCGAGACGCGCCGGTATCAACTGTGAGCCAGTGCGGCATCGGCGTGGCAAGCGGTGTTTGCCAGCGCGTGGTGGCGCTGCCGTCGATCGCGTTGCTCGCCGCGCCGCCCGCATCCGCGCTGTCTGCGCTGACGACCCAGGCGCTGCGGTTGATCACGGTGCCGTTCTGGTCGAGCAGATTGAATTCGGCCGCCGATGCCGTGGCCTGGCCCGACACCTCGCTCAAGGCTTCGAGGCGGAACCAGCGCGCCGTGACGGTGGGCGTGCCGACCTTCCAGACGAAGTTGGTGCTGGTCTGCGCGGTGGCATTGGCGGCCACCAGCGTCACGGCAAACCGCCCGGCTTGCGAGGCCACACCGGTGATCGCGCCAGTGGTTGAATTGATCGACAGGCCTGGCGGCAGTCCGCTGGCCGAGTAGCTTGTGGCGCCACTGGCGCTGACCGGCAACGACACCGCAGCGTTCAGGGCGCTGGTCTGGTCGTCTGGGCTGTTGATCGTCGGCGCGCCACTGCCGGTGATCTGCAGCGTGCGCGCGACCGAGGGCACGCCGTCGGCGTTGATCGCGAACAGCATGTAGTACCCCGGCAGCACGACGCCGGGGTTGCTCGGGATCGTCAACTCGTAGGCATTGGCGCCGGTGGTCGTGAACGTCAGCGGGATGCGGCGCTGGTCGTTGTTGGTGGAGTGGGTCACCGACGAGAGCCGCACCAGCGCAAATGAGGCAATTGGCGAGTCGGCGCCGACGCCGATGCGAGTGCCGTGCACGGCTTGCGTCGGCGCGCTGGCGATCACCGGGCGCACGGCGTTTGTGCCATCGGCATTGAGCAGGTAGTGCGGCGTGTAGATCTGCAGGTCGGGGTGGTTGGCAGCACAGCCGACGCCGCACAGGCCGCTGCCGGCCGACAGGACGCGCGCATCGGGCAGCAGCAGCGCGACGCCATGGTATGTACGCGGCACACTCATCGGCGGCAGCAGCGTGAAGGTTTCGGTTGTCGGGTCGAACAACTCGGCCGCCAGCACCGCCGTGTCGTCGCTGAAATTCCTGCCGAACGTCATGCCGCCGATGAGCATCACCTGCCCGTTGGGCAGCACCACGCTGTTGTGGTACGTGCGCGGATAGATCGTCGGCGCCAACTTGCGCACCGATAGGCCCGCATTGACGTCGATGACGTAGCTGTTGGCGTTGGCGTTGACGTTTTCGTAGGCCGGAGCGCCGCCGGTCTTCAGGATCTTGCCGGCGTCGTACATCACGGCGTTGCCGTTGACGCTGAATTCGTCGTCGCCGCGCGGACCGGCCGGCACGACGCTGCCGTTGCCACGGGTGTCGATCCATTGCATGTTGAAGCCGGGGCCGGCGTAGAGCACCTTGCCATTTCCGGTGGGAATGAGCCAGAAGTGGCTGTCGACGTCGTAAGAACTGTTGGCCGTGTTGGCGGGCACCGACACCATGGAAGTGACCGGCACACCGGCCAGGCGCCGCCAGCCCTGCGCGGCACTCCACACCTCGCCATGCTTGCCGCCTACGCCCCCCGACCACGAACCGCCGAGAGTCAACACCGTCCCGTCCTGCAGCGTGCAGTTGGCGTTGTAGCCGCGCGTGATGTTCATGGTCGCGCCGGTGCTCCAGGTGTTCGTGGCCGGGTCGTACAGGCTCGTCTTGCCTGAGTCGATGCCACCGTTCACGAGCAAACGGCCGTCAGGCAGGTTGCTGGTGCCCGGGCAGAACATGTTGTGGCCTGTGACGGAGACCGAAGTCTCGGTGGCAGTCGACGTGACCGGATCGAACAGGCTGGTGTAAGTGCGTCCTTGCGCCGAGAAGGAAAAGCGTTCTTCGGCCGACCAGAACAAGACCTTGCCGTTGGGCAGGTTCGCCGCCGCTGCGGGCACCAGCGACAGGCCGATCACTGGCGACCATCGGCCCTGCGATGGCTCAGCAATGGCCTGACGCGTTGCGCGCGCCGAACCATCAGGTGCGATGGGCGTGTCACCACCGCCGCCGCAGGCAGCCAACGTAAGCAACACGCAGCCAATCCAGCGCATATGCGCTGGATTGCGTCGTGATCGATCAGCCACCCTTGTCAACAGACCGCTCTCCCGGGCGCACAGTGTGTGCACCAAACTTTGTTCGATGATGGTTACACCAAAGGCCCAAGCCGGCTCCCTCTGTTCGGGTGCTTCTCCCTAAGTTGTCAGTCTGTCAAACACCACGATGCTCTCCACATGTGCCGTGTGCGGGAACATGTTGACCGCGCCCGCTGCCGTGCAGCGGTAGCCGGCCTGGTGCACCAGCAGCCCCGCATCGCGCGCCAGGGTGGCGGGATTGCAGCTGACGTACACGATGCGCGACGGCGGTGCCCACGCGGCGCCGGACTGCACCAGATCGGCCGTTGCCTTGGCCAGCGCAAAAGCGCCTTCGCGCGGCGGGTCGATGAGCCACTTCTGCGCCGCCCCGTCGGCCATGAGCGCGTCCGCCGTCAACTCGAACAGGTTGCGTGCTGCGAAGTCCGCCTGGATGCCGTTGCGCAACGCGTTGTCTCGCGCACGCGCCACCAGCGTCTCGCTGCCCTCGATGCCCAGCACCGCTCGCGCCCGCGTGGCCAGCGGCAGCGTGAAATTGCCGAGGCCGCAGAACCAGTCGATCACCCGCTCGTCACGCTGCACGTCGAGCAGGCCGACGGCGCGCTGCACCAGCACGCGGTTTATGTTCGGATTGACCTGCGTGAAGTCGGTCGGCTTGAACGGCATCGTCACGCCGAACTCGGGCAAGGCGTAGGCCAGTTCGGGGCCTCCGTCGTCAAGGAGGCGCACCGTGTCCGGGCCTTTGGGCTGCAGCCACCACTGCACGCCGTGCGCGACGCCAAAGTCGCGCAGGCGCTGCTGGTCATCGGCGCTCAAGGGCTCGAGATGGCGCAGCACCAGCGCGATCACCTCGTCGCCCATGGCCAGCTCGATCTGCGGCAGCGTTTCGCGAGCCTGCATCGCCATCACCAAGTCGCGCAAGGGCATCAGCATCGCGCTCACGCGCGCTGGCAGCACCGCGCAGGTCTGCATGTCGGCGACGTAGCGCGACTTGCGCTCGTGAAAGCCCACGAGCACCGTGCCCTTCTTCGCCACATGCCGCACCGACATCCGCGCTCGGTGCCGATAGCCCCAGGCCGGGCCTTCGATCGGCCGCAGGATTTGTTCCGCCTTGACCTTGCCCAGGTGCCACAGGTTGTCTTCGAGCGTGCGCTGTTTGACGGCCACCTGCGCCGCCGAATGCAGGTGCTGCATCTTGCAGCCACCGCAGGCGCCGGCGTGCAAGCCGAAGTGCGGACACGCCGGCCGCACACGCTGCGAACTCTCGCGCGAGATGGCTGTAAGGCTGCCCTGCTCCCAGTTGTTCTTGCGCCG
>JANOEG010000557.1:0-6753 GCA_031413095.1 Burkholderiales bacterium
GGCATGGCGCCGGGGCGATTTCTGGTACTCCAGCATGAGCCCTGGCGCCGTGCCGCCCTCGGGCCCCGCGCAGACCGACGCCTCAGTCCCTATCAGCAGGCATCGCCGAAGGCATCACCCCACCCTGCACCGCCGCCCGCGCCTTCTTGTCCCGCACCAAGTAGCTGTACAGCACCGGCACGACCACGAGCGTGAGGATCGTCGACGTGATTACGCCGCCGATGATCGCGCGGCCCATTGGCGCCTGGATCTCGCCGCCGTCGTTCAAAGCCAATGCGAGCGGCAGCATGCCGAAGACCATCGCCATCGTCGTCATGACGATCGGCCGCATGCGGATCAGGCCAGCCTGCAACAGCGCGTCGGCCACGGTCGCGCCGGTCTTGCGCATCTGGTTGGCAAAGTCCACCAGCAGAATCGCGTTCTTCGTCACGAGGCCCATCAGCATCACCAGGCCGATCATCGAGAAGACGTTGAGCGTGCTGCGCCACAACAGCAGCGCCAGCATGACGCCGATCAGCGCCAGTGGCAGGCTCGCCATGATGGCAATCGGCTGGATGAAGCTGCCGAACTGGCTGGCCAGCACGATGTAGATGAAGATCACCGCCAGGCCCATCGCCGCGAGCAGGCCGCCGAAGGCTTCCTGCTGCTGCTGCAACTGGCCGCCGACGTCGAAGCTGTAGCCGGGCGGCAGGATCGTCTCCTTGATCAGCTTCTGCACATCGTCGCCGACCTCGCCGACCGAGCGGTCCTTGACGCCGGCAAACACGGCTTCGCGGCGCTGCAGGTTCTGCCTGCGGATGATCTCCGGGTTGAAGACCGATTCGATCGTCGCCACGCTGTCGAGCGAGATCGGTGTGCCGTCTTTCGCAAACGCCACAGGCAGCGTGCGCAACTGCTCCAAGCGCTCACGCTGCGATTGATTCAGGCGCAGCGTCACGTCGACCTGATCGCCCGACGGCGTCGTCCAATAGGTGGCCGTGTCGCCATTGACATAGGCGCGCAGCGATGACGCGACGCTCGGCGTCGACAGGCCGAGTTCGCGGATCGCATCGGGCTTCAACTTCACTGCATAGGCCGGCAGGCCAGGCTTGACCGACAACTCCACATCGACAATGCCTGGAATTTTCTTCACCTTCTCGGCGAACTCGGTGGCCACCTTGGCCAATCCTTCGGCGTCGTTGCCGAGAATGGCCACGTACACCGGCCGCTCGAATCCCACCGCGAGATCGGTTCCGGGAATCTTGCGCACCGCCTCACGCATTGCGTCTTCGATCTCCTTCTGCGAGCGCTCGCGCTTGTTGCGATCAACCAGCGCGATGTTCAGCCAGGCCTTGTTGCGCTGGCCCGCGCCACCAACCGACGTTGCCAGGTTCTCGACCTCCTTGAAGCCGAGCACCACTTCCTCGATCTGCCGCACCTTGGCGTCGGTGCGCTCCAGGCTCGACCCCACCGGCAGCGTGATCTGCAACTGCGTGAAGCCCTCGTCGGTCTGCGGCACGAACTCACTGCCGACCAGCGGCGTCAGTGCCAACGCGCCGACGAAGCTGGCCAGTCCGACGCCGAGCACGATCAGGCGGTTGCGATGCGGACGCGAGAAGATCCATCGGATCGTCTTCTCGTAGACGTCGTGCAGCAAGTCCATGCAGCGGTCGGTGAAACGGATCGCGTGGCCGATGCCCCAGACGCGTTTCATCTTTTCCGCCGGCGGGTCGTGCCACACAGACGACAGCATCGGGTCCAACGTGAAGCTGACGAACAAGCTCACCAGCACTGCGACGACGACCGTGATGCCGAACGGGTAGAAGAACTTGCCGATGATGCCGCCCATGAAGGCCACCGGCACGAAGACGGCGCACAGCGCAAAGGTCGTCGCCATCACGGCCAGCCCGATCTCGTCGGTGCCCTCACGCGCCGCGGTGTGGTGGTCCTTGCCCATGTGGATGTGGCGCACGATGTTCTCGCGGACGACGATCGCGTCGTCGATCAGCAGGCCGATGCACAGCGACAGCGCCATCATCGTCATGAAGTTCAGCGTGAAGCCGAACATGTAGACAGCGATGAAAGACGAGATCACCGCGATCGGCAGCGTCAGGCCGGTGATGATCGTGCTGCGCCACGAGTGCAGGAACAGGAACACGATCATCACTGTCAGCAACGCGCCTTCGATCAGCGTGTGCATCAGGCCATTGAGCGAGCCCTTGACCCAGTCGGAGTCGGCGCGCACCAGCTTGATCTCCACGTCCGGCGGCAGCGTCTTGCGGATTTCATCCAGAGCCGCCTTGACGCCGTCGCCGGTGGCGACGATGTGGGCGTCCTGCTGCTTGAAGACGTTGAAGTTGATGCCGGGCTGGCCGTTGAAGCGCGCCAGCGAATCCGCCTCCTTCTCGCGCTCGACCAGCGTGCCCAGATCGCCCAGCGTCAGGACCAAGCCGTTGCGTCGCGCGACGATCACGCTCTCGAATTGTTTCGGGTCGCGCACCTTGCCTTCGACGCGCAGCAGCGTGTCCTGCACCCGGTCCTTGATCACGCCCACGGGCTGATCGAGGTTGGCGTCGCGCAGCGCCGTCGCGATCTCGGCGGGCGTGACGGCGTAAGCGCGTAGGCGCACCGGGTCGAGGTCGATGCGCACCTCGCGCAGCACCAGGCCGTTAATCTCGACGCGAGCCACGCCGGCCACGCGCTGCAGGCGCTTGCCCACCTGGTGCTCGGCGATGATCGACAGCTCGCGCGCGCTGCGCAGAGTGCAGGCCCCCTGGCCGGCACCAGCGCCGTCCACCCCCCCGGGGGGGCTCGCTGTTTGGGGCGGCCCAGCGCAGCGGCTCACCAGCACGGCGTTGACCACCGGCTGCGCGTTGTCGTTGTTCCAGCGCGCCAGCGTCGGCGCCTTGACGTCGCGCGGGAAGCTCGATTGCACCGAGGCGATGCGGTCGCGCACCTCCTGCATCCCGCGGTCCATGTTGGCATCGAGACCGAATTCGATGCTCATCATGCCGACGCCTTCCTGCGCGCGCGACAGGATGCGCTTGACCCCGGCGACGCTGTTGACCGCCTCTTCCACGGGCCGCAGCACCTCGCGCTCCACCGCTTCCGGCGACGCGCCCGGGTACTGCACCTCCATCCACGCGCCGGGGAAGCTGATGTCGGGCATCTGCTCGACGCCGAGCTTGTTGTACGAGAACAGACCGAGCACGCACAGCGCCACCATGACCATCGTGGCGAAGACCGGGTGATTGATCGAGATGCGGGTGATCCACATGGTGCCGCTCCTTACCTCGCCGCCGGGCCGGAAGCCGCGGCCGCAACCGACTTCGTCGCCACCACCACCGCCCTGCCACCCTCGCGCAGGTTGTCGAAGCGCGCACCGAGCACCTGGCTGCCTGCGGAGACGCCGTTCAACAACTCGACGCGTCCCTCGCGCTCGTCGCGCCGGCCGACGGTGACCGCGCGCCGTGCCAGCACGCCGTTTTCGATCAGCCACACATGGTCTTGTCCGGCCGCGTTGCCGACGGCCGTGGCCGGCACCGTCAGGCGCTGTTGCGGGTCGGCGAGTTCGACGCGGGCCAGCGCGTACTGGCCGGCACGCAGCGCTTCTTTCGGATTCGGCAGCTCGATCGTCACGCCGATCGAGCGCGTGCCCGCCTCGGCGGCCGGAGCGATGCGAGCGATCTTGCCGACGACCGGCGCGTCCACGCCCTCGACCTTGACCTGCACCGCGACACCGGGCGCCAACTGCGAGACCTCGTGCGTGCCGACCGTGCCGGCAAGTTCGAGCTTGGAAAGGTCGACGATGGTGACGATGTTCTGCTCGGCCGATACCTTCTCGCCGGCCACCGCGTGGCGCTTGGCGACGATGCCCGCAATCGGCGCCGTGATGCGCGTGTCGCGCGAGGCGGCACGCACGGTGTCGGCCTGCGCCTGCGCCGCGCGCTCTTGCGCCTTGGCGGTGTCGAGCGCCGAGCGCGACTGGTCGAGCGCGGTGGCCGAGATGAATTGCTGGTCGGCCAGGCGCTGGTTGTTGGCATGCGTGCGCTCGGCCTGCACCGCGGCGGCGCGCGCTGACTCGACCATGGCCACGCGCTCGGCCATGCGCGTGGCCATCTCGGTCGGGTCGATCGTGGCCAGCACCTGCCCGGCCTCGACGCGGCTGCCTTCGGCCACGGCCAGCGTCATCAGCGTGCCGCCGGCCTTGGCGCGCACCGTGGCCGTCTGCGGCGCCACCAGCGGGCCGGAGAACTCGATGTGCGTAGACAGCGCTGCCATCACGGGCGCGACAACCTCCCTGGCCGTGAACTCCAACGTCACGTCGGCCGGCTTGTCGTCCTTCTTACCCTGCTTGGAAACGGCCAACGCACCGGCCACCCCCGCCAGCGCCAGCACCGCCACACCCCCGATCCACCACGCTCTGCGCATCTGCTGTTCTCCTGTTTGTCACGGAGTGTCGCAAGCCTAAGCCGACCGGTTGACCGGGTTGCGACAGAACGCGGGATGGCGGCGACGAGTTGCAGATCCGGGCTGACAGCCCCGGCGCGGTCAGCTCAGCGCGTTGCGGTAGTGGTGATGGGCCGTGTCGTACAGCCCGCGCCGCAACTCCACCGGCCGGTCGCCGTAGGTGAACGAGACGCGCGACACCGACAACAGCGGCGCCCCCGGCGACACCTCCAGCAGCGGCGCCGATTCGGCATCGGCGGCGACAGCGCGGATCTGCTCTTCGGCGCGGATCATGCGCACGCCGAACTCCTTCTCGAACAGGCTGTACAGCGGCCCCTCGTAGGCCGAGAGCACCTGCTCCGTCAGGCCCTTGAACAACGTCAACGGCAGCCAGAGGTCGTCGAGCACGACCGGCGCGCCGCGGAAGTACAGCAGCCGCCGCACCTGCAACACCGCCTGGCTACCGGGGATGTCGAGCGCCTGCGCCACCTCGGCGCTCGGCCGCATGCGCTTGCAGTCGAGAAACTTGCGCGACAGACGCTCGGCGCTGCCGTCGTCGGGTAGCAGACGCAGGAAGCGAAAACGCGACTGCTCTTCGGCATGGGTGGCGACGAAGGTGCCCTTGCCCTGGCGGCGCACCAGCAGGTTGGCAGTAGCCAGCTCGTCGATCGCCTTGCGCACCGTGCCCTGGCTGACCTTGTAACGCGCCGCCAGCTCGAGCTCGCTCGGGATCGCCAGGCCCGGCTGCCACTCGCCACTGTCGAGGCTGCGCGTGATCAGCTCGGCGATCTGGCGGTACAGCGGCTGGAACAGCGGGGTGGCTTCCGAGGAGGGCACAGCGGACATGAGCGCATTCAAACACAGTCTGCTGTCTTATAGAAGACTGCCCTTGCGGGGCGTTTGCGCACTACACTTCGGGTTGTCCCTCGCC
Source organism: Burkholderiales bacterium (assembly GCA_031413095.1). Lineage (GTDB taxonomy): Bacteria > Pseudomonadota > Gammaproteobacteria > Burkholderiales > Burkholderiaceae_C > CADEEN01. The sequence goes on from JANOEG010000557.1 coordinate 5,360, forward strand.
CTCCCTTCCCTCTCCTGGAGCCTCCACGATGAACAAGAAGCCCGTTCGTGTTGCCGTCACCGGCGCCGCTGGCCAGATCGGTTACGCCCTGCTGTTTCGCATCGCCTCCGGCGAGATGCTGGGCAAGGACCAGCCGGTCATCCTGCAGCTGCTCGAAGTGCCGGTCGAAGGCCCGCAGAAGGCGCTCAAGGGCGTGATGATGGAACTCGAAGACTGCGCCTTCCCGCTGCTCGCCGGCATGGAAGCTCACAGCGACCCGATGACCGCCTTCAAGGACACCGACTACGCGCTGCTCGTCGGCTCGATGCCACGCAAGGCCGGCATGGAACGCGCCGAGCTGCTGTCGATCAACGGCGCCATCTTCACCGCGCAGGGCAAGGCGCTCGACGCCAAGGCCAGCCGCAACGTCAAGGTGCTGGTGGTCGGCAACCCGGCCAACACCAACGCCTACATCGCGATGAAGAGCGCGCCCGATCTGCCGCGCAAGAACTTCACCGCGATGCTGCGCCTGGACCACAACCGTGCCCTTTCGCAGATCGCCGCCAAGACCGGCAAGCCGGTGGCGTCGATCAAGAAGCTCGCCGTCTGGGGCAACCATTCGCCGACGATGTACGCCGACTACCGCTTTGCGACGATCGACGGCAAGAGCGTGAAGGACATGATCAACGACCAGGTCTGGAACAAGGACACCTTCCTGCCGACGGTCGGCAAGCGCGGCGCGGCGATCATCGAGGCGCGTGGCTTGTCTTCGGCCGCGTCGGCCGCCAATGCCGCCATCGACCACATGCGCGACTGGGCTCTCGGCACGAATGGCGAGTGGGTGACGATGGGCGTGCCGAGCAACGGCGAGTACGGCATCCCGAAGGACGTGATGTTCGGCTACCCGGTGACCACCGAAGGCGGCAAGTACACGATCGTCAAGGACCTGCCGATCGACGCTTTCTCACAGGAATGCATCGACAAGACCTTGGCCGAGTTGAAGGGCGAGCAGGACGGTGTGAAACACCTGCTCTGACGCAGGGCCTTCGCCGCTGATCAGGCCACGGCGCGACGCGCCAACATCGGTTTGATCAGCGGCCAGCCCCACATCAGCAGCGTGAGTGCGCCCAGCGTGCCGGCGATCGGCCGCTCGAAAAAGACCAGGAAGTTGCCGTCGGCCTTGATCAGGCTGCTGAAGAAATGTTCTTCGAGCATCGTGCCCAGCACGACGCCGAGGATGGTCGGCGCGATCGGGAAGCCCCAGCGCTCCATGAAGAAGGCCATCACACCGGCCACCAGCATGATGATCACGCCAAACAAGGTGTTGTTGATGGCAAAGCTGCCGACGATGCAGAACAGCAGGATCAACGGCATCAGCACCGTGGCCGGAATGCGCAGGATGCGCTTGGCAACCT
>JANOEG010000558.1:0-2389 GCA_031413095.1 Burkholderiales bacterium
ATACCGAACAGCTCAGCCACGGCCTGCCGGTACTGCACTTGCCCAACCGCATTCGTGTTGTGGTGCGTGCCGCCCTCGACGAGGACGAAGCGCTTCGGCTGCCGCGCGCGCTCGTACAGTGCACGGCCCAGATCGGGCTTGATCAGGTTGTCGTTGCTGCCGTGCACGACGAGCAGCGGCGCCTTCAACTTGTCCAGGCGCGAGGCGGCGTCGAAGCGCTGCGTGATCAGCGGCCCGAGTGGCAACCAGCCCCACTTCATCGTCGAGAACACATCGGGAATCGAGGTGAAGGCGCCTTCGACAATGACGCCAGTGGCGTTGTCGACCTCGCTGGCCAGCCGCACCGCAATCGCGCCGCCGAGCGAATGTCCGAAGACGAAGCGCTTGGCCTGCGGTTGCTGTTTCGCCAGCCACTGCCAGGCGGCCAGCGCGTCTTCGTGCGCCAGATCTTCGGAGGGCAGGGTGTTGGTGCTCTTGCCGAAGCCACGGTAGTCGATGCCGAGCACCGCAAAGCCGAGTTCGTGCATGCGCTGCATGCGGTGCGCGGACGAACGCACGTCCCAGCGTGCGCCGTGCAGGTAGAGCATCACGGGTGCGTCGGCGCGCGTTTGCGGCAGCCACAGGCCGTGCAGCTTGATCAGCGCGTTCTCTTCGGCCGACGTGAACTCGATCCAGACATCGCTCATGCCCTCGGCGGCCTGAGCACCGCCCCACCACGTGCGGTCGGTGGGCTGGAAGATCCATTTGCGCTGCTGCGTGTCGAGCGTGGCGCAGCCGGCGAGGCCACTGACGGCCAGGATGGCAACGAGCAACCAACGAAAGAAGGGGCGGCCAGTCATCATCTTCCTCGCATGAACAACGAATCCAACTCGGCCAGCGTGATCTGCCGCCATGTCGGCCGGCCGTGATTGCACTGGTCGCTGCGCTCGGTGGCTTCCATGTCGCGCAAGAGCGCGTTCATTTCTTCGACGGTCAGCCGGCGGTTGGCGCGCACGGCAGCGTGGCAGGCCATCGTCGACAGCAGCTCATCACGGGTGCGCTCGACGACGCGGCTGGCGTCATGCTGCGCCAGGTCAGCGAGCACGGAGCGGGTGAGAGCGACGGGGTCGGCATCGGCCAGCGCGGCGGGACGCGAGCGCACGGCGAGTGTTTGCGCCGACAGCGGCGCCACGTCAAGGCCGAGCGCGGCGAGTGTTGCGGCGTGTTCTTCGGCGGTGGCCAGTTCGGCGAGCGTGGCGGCGAAGGTGGCCGGAATCAGCAGCGCCTGCGCTTCGAGACTCGTGCTGCCGAGCTGGTTCTTCATGCGCTCGTAAACGATTCGCTCATGGGCGGCGTGCATGTCGATGATGACGAGGCCCTGTGTGTTCTCAGCCAGGATGTAGACGCCGCTCAGTTGGGCCAGGGCGCGGCCCAATGGCCAATGAGGCCCATCGGTGCCCGCTGGCTGCGCCGACGCGGTGACAACATACGCCGACGGTGGCGACTCGCGTGCGAACAAGGTGGCCACGTGTGGCAGCGCTAGGCCAGGTTGTGACGGCGCGTCGTGGCGCGCGAATGCGGAAGCGAAGGCCGGTGCGATGCTCGGTGCACTCATCGCGCCACTGCTCATCGCCACTGCGCGTGGCGTCGCCAGCGCGGCTTCGACCGCGCGCCGCACGGCTTCATGGACCTCGCGCCCGTCGCGAAAACGCACTTCGATCTTCGTCGGGTGCACGTTGACATCGACACGCTCGGGGTCGATGTCGATGAACAGGGCGTACACCGGCTGGCGGGCGCCGTGCAGCACGTCGTCGAAGGCGCTGCGTACGCCGTGGGCGACGCCGCGGTCGCGCACGTAGCGGCCGTTGACATAGACGTACTGATGGTCGGCACGGGCCCGGGCGGCGTCGGGGGTGCCGACGCGGCCGCTGAGCAGCAGCGGGCCGGCGCCGCCTTGCAGGGCCAGGCTGGCCGCCATGAACTCGGCGCCCATCACGTCGGCCAGCCGAGCATCGCGGTTCGCAGCGGCGCGCCACTGCGTGACCAAACGGCCTTCGTGCCAAATGGCGAACGACACGTCCGGCCGCGCCAGCGCGTGGCGGCGCACCGCCTCGACGCAGTGCGCGAGCTCGGTGGCGTCGCTCTTCAGGAACTTGCGCCGCGCCGGCGTGGCGAAGAACAGTTCGCGCACCTCGACAGTGGTGCCGACCGCGCGGGCCACCGGGCCGGTCTCGCCGCTGCGCGCATCCAGGCGTACCGCTTGGGCGGCACCGGGCGTGCGGCTGGCGAGCGTCAGCTCCGCGATCGACGCCACGGCGGCCAGCGCTTCTCCGCGAAAACCCATCGTGCCGACCCGCTCCAGGTCTGACAGCGATCCGATCTTGCTCGTCGCATGCCGGCGCAGCGCCAG
>JANOEG010000559.1:0-1763 GCA_031413095.1 Burkholderiales bacterium
CCGAGGCCGATGCTGTCGTGCGTGAAGACATGGATCACGCGCAGCTTCATCAGCGCGGCCATGCGGATGGCGTTGCGGCTGTAGTCGCTGAAGGTGAGGAAGGTGCCGCCGTAGGGAATCAGGCCGCCGTGCAGCGCGACGCCATTCATCACCGCGGCCATGCCGAATTCGCGCACGCCGTAGTTGATGTGGCGGCCGCCCTTCTCTCCCCCGCGCACGGCGCCGCAGCCGGGGAAGTCGGTGAGGTTCGAACCGGTCAGATCGGCGCTGCCGCCGAGCAGCTCAGGCACTTTCGGCGCCAGCAGGGCGAGCACTTTCTGCGACGCCTTGCGTGAAGCGATGGTTTCGCGAGACTGGCCGAACTCGGTCAAGGCGGCGAGCAACGTTTTGTCGAAGTCACGCGGAAGATCGCCGGCCATGCGGCGTTCGAACTCGCCGGCCAATTGTGGATGCGCGCTGCGGTAAGCCGCAAAGCGCGTGTTCCACTGTGCCTCGCGCGCTGCGCCTGCTTCACGCGCGTTCCAGCGCGCTGCTATCGGTGACGGAATCTCGAACGGCGCATGCGACCAGGCGATGGCCTTGCGCGTGCTCGCGATCTCGTCGGCGCCCAGCGGTTCGCCATGCGCCTTGGCCGTGCCCTCACGCGCCGGAGAACCCTTGCCGATCGTGGTGCGGCACACGATCAGTGTCGGCTTGTCAGACGACGTCTTCGCCTGCGCAATCGCCTGGCTGACATCGGCAACGCTGTGGCCGTCAAGCGGGCCGATCACGTTCCAGCCATAGGCGCGGAATCGCGCCGAGGTGTCGTCGATGAACCAGCCCTGCACCGCGCCGTCGATGGAGATGCCGTTGTCGTCGTAGAGCGCGATCAGCTTGTTCAGCTTCCACGCGCCGGCCAGCGCGCAAGCCTCGTGGCTGATGCCTTCCATCAGGCAGCCGTCGCCGAGGAAGACATAGCTGTGGTGGTTGACGATCTCGTGGCCGGGCTGGTTGAACTCGTCGGCGAGCAGCTTCTCGGCCAGCGCGAAGCCGACTGCATTGGTCAGGCCCTGCCCCAGCGGCCCGGTGGTGGTTTCGACGCCCGGCGTCAGGCCGACTTCAGGATGCCCCGGCGTCTTGCTGTGCAGTTGGCGAAAGCGCTTCAGCTCTTCGATCGGCAAGTCGTAGCCGCTCAGATGCAGCAGCGAATACAGCAGCATCGACGCATGGCCGTTGGAGAGCACGAAACGATCGCGGTCGGCCCACTTCGGATTCGCCGGGTTGTGGCACAGGTGGCTGCCCCACAGCGCCACGGCCATCTCGGCCATGCCCATCGGCGCGCCGGGGTGCCCGGAGTTGGCCTGCTGCACGGCGTCCATCGACAACGCGCGCAGCGCGTTGGCCATGTCGTCGCGAGGCGCACCGCCCTCGCGGATCACACGATCGCTGCTCGACGAACTCATCACAGCGCTCCCAGCGCGCGCTTCTTGCGTTCCATCATGCGCCAGATGTAGGGCGTGAAGATGAGCTGCATCGCCAGCTCCATCTTTCCTCCCGGCACGACGATGGTGTTTGCGCGCGACATGAACGAGTTGTGGATCATGTTCATCAGGTACTGGAAGTCGATGCCCTTCGGGTTGGCGAAGCGGATCACGACCATGCTTTCGTCGGGCGACGGAATGTCGCGCGCGACGAACGGGTTGCTGGTATCGACGCAAGGCACACGCTGGAAGTTGACATGCGTGTGCGTGAACTGCGGGCAGATGTAGTTCACGTAGTCGGGC
>JANOEG010000560.1:0-2610 GCA_031413095.1 Burkholderiales bacterium
TGCCGCAAGGCCCGGGCCTCGGCGAAGACATCAACCACGACTACATCGCGCGCCACACGGTCGCGACGTACTGATGCCCAATCGCTGCCTGCGCCGCGCGCTGCTCACGCTGATGCTGACCCTGCCGCTGCACGCGAGCGCGGCCACGGTGTTCCTGGTCGGCGACTCGACGATGGCACCCAACACCGGCTATGGCGACGCACTCTGCCAGCGCCTGACGCCGGCGCTCGATTGCGTCAACCTCGGTCGCGGCGGGCGCAGCACGAAGAGCTACCGCGCCGAAGGCTTGTGGGACGCGCTGCGCGCCCGACTGGCGTCCGGCAGCGGCCCCGCGCATGTGCTGATCCAGTTCGGCCACAACGACCAGCCCGGCAAGGCCGAACGCACGACCGACCTGGCCACCGAGTACCCGGCCAACCTGGCGCGCTACGTCGCCGAGGCGCGCGCGGCCGGCGCCGTGCCGGTGCTGGTGACGCCGCTGACGCGCCGCACCTTCGAAGGCGCCCGCCTCACCGACGGGCTGCAACCGTGGAGCGATGCGATGCGCCGCGTCGCGCGCGAGCAGAACGTGCCGCTCATCGACCTGCACGTGCTGAGCATGGGCGCGGTGCAGCCGCTCGGCCAGGCCGGCGCCGACGAGCTGGCCGAAGCGGCGCCCGGCGACCGCCGCTTCGACCGCACGCACGTCGGCGAGCGCGGCGCCTGCGTGTTCGCGGACATCATGTCGCGCGAACTGGCCCGGCAGGTCGGCGCACTCGCCACACCCCGCCGATCGATGCCCGACTGCTCGACGCTACTGCCGCCGATACAGCGCTTCAGCCGCGGCGCGGCCGATGTGCGCGGCTGGACGGCCACCACCGGCGGTGCCGGCGGCCAGATCATCCGCGTGACCACGCTCGCCGCCAGCGGCCCCGGTTCGCTCAAGGCGGCGATCGAGACGCCCGGCCCGCGCACCGTGGTGTTCGAGGTCGGCGGCGTCATCGACATGGCCGGCGCTGCGTTCGACATCCGCCACCCGCACCTGACGATCGCCGGGCAGACGGCGCCCCACCCAGGCATCACCGTCATCAAGGCTGAAACCGTGGTGCGCACGCACGACGTGATCGTGCAGCACCTGCGCTTTCGTCCCGGCGAGTTCGGCCGGCCGAAGAAGGGCGGCGGCGACCAGGACGGCCTGTCCACCGTCGGCGGTGCGCACGACGTGATCGTCGACCACTGCAGCTTCTCGTGGGCCACCGACGAGAACCTGTCCGCGTCCGGCCCACGCTTTACCGGCGACACGCCCGAGGACTGGCGGCGCGGCACCTCGCACCGCATCACCTACAGCCACAACCTGCTCTACGAAGGGCTGTCGAACTCGGTGCATGACAAGGGCGAGCACTCCAAGGGCTCGCTGATCCACGACAACACGAGCGCCGTGCTGCTCTACGCCAACGTGTACGCCTCCAACCGCGAACGCAATGCGCTGTTCAAGGGCGGCGCGCAGGGCGCGATGGTCAACAACCTGATCTTCAATCCCGGTCGGCGTGCGGTGCACTACAACCTGTGGCCGCAGGAGTGGACCGGCAAGCCCTGGCAGGCCGGGCACTTGAGCCTCATCAGCAACTTTCTGCGCCACGGGCCCGACACCGAACCCGGCACCGCCTTCTTCACGCTGCGCGGGGCGGGCGAGGTCTTCGTGCATTTGAACGACAACCTGGCCACCAACCGCGCCGGCCAGGGTGTGTCGATGGTCGATGACCAGAGCCAGGGTCAGGCGACGCTGCGCTCGCTCGCGCAGGCCCAGCTGCCCGCGGGCCTGCGCATCCGGCCGGCCGCGCGTCTCATCGACGAACTGCCGGGCGCCGTCGGTGCGCGGCCCTGGGACCGCGATGCGCTGGATGCGCGTCTGCTGGCCGAGATGGCGGCTGGGCGCGGCCGCATCATCGACAGCGAGCGCGACAACCCGCTCGGATATCCCGCAGCGTCGGAGCCCACACGCCGCGCCTTCGACCCCGACGCCTGGAACCTCGACGACATGAGTCCGAAGGCGGGATGGGCCAGCCTCTTCAATCCGCTGACGGGGCGCATCCCCTGACATGGGCTGGCTCGCGCCCGATGCCGTGGCCGGAGAACCATGCCTGCGCTTGCAGGCGGCCGACGGCGCGAGCGCCGTGGTCTCGCGCTGGGGGGCTCAGTTGCTCTCGTGGCGCCCCGCGGGCGACGACGAGCGCCTTTTCCTCAGTCCCAAGGCGACGCTCGACGGCAGCACGCCCATTCGTGGCGGCGTCCCCCTCGTGTTCCCCCAGTTCGCCAACTACGGAGTGCTGCCAGCGCACGGATTCGCGCGTGACCGGTGGTGGTCCCAGCGCCCGGGTGGAGCGGCCGATGCGCTGACGTTCGAGTTGCGCGATGACCCTCACACGTGCGCGCTCTGGCCGCACCGCTTTGCTTGCGAATACACGGTGCGGATCGGCGGGCGGACACTCGCCATGGAACTGAGGATCACGAACCGGGGCGAGACCGCCTTCCGCTTCCAGGCCGCGCTGCACACGTACCTGCGCGTGGATGACCTCGCATCGCTGCGCATCGAAGGCCTGGCCGGGGCGCCCTATCTCGACCGTGCGGCCT
>JANOEG010000561.1:0-3537 GCA_031413095.1 Burkholderiales bacterium
GCGAGGCACGCAGTTGCTGGCGAGAAAGCTGACGCTTGCAACCGTTGGATCAAAGGCAGCGACCGGGTCGGCGAAATAGCGGTCGAGGTCGTAGAACAGGCGATCGCCTAATACGTCGGCAAATTCGAATACAAGCGCGGCTACAAGTTCAGTACCTATGCCACCTGGTGGATTCGCCAGGCGATTATCCGCGCGATCGCCGATCAAGCCCGGACAATCCGTATTCCCGTGCATATGATCGAGACAATCAACAAGCTGATCCGCACGCAGCGCCAGCTCCAGCAAGTGATGGGCCGCGATCCTCGGCCCGATGAGATCGCGATCAAGATGGAGATGCCGGTCGACAAGGTCCACCGCATCCTCAAGATCGCGAAGGAGCCGATCAGCCTCGAGACCCCGATCGGCGAAGAAGAAGACAGCCATCTTGGCGACTTCATCGAAGACAAGGGCGCGTCGTCCCCGTCCGACGACATGATCACCAACAGCCTCGTCGAGGCCACCCGCAAGGTGCTGGCCACGCTCACCCCGCGCGAAGAGCGCGTGCTTCGGCTGCGGTTCGGCATCGGCCAGAACCAGGACCACACGCTCGAAGAGGTGGGCCAGGACTTCGAGGTCACCCGCGAGCGGATCCGGCAGATCGAGGCGAAGGCGCTGCGAAAGCTGCGTCACCCGAGCCGGAGCAAGCGGCTTCGGGCCTTCATCGAGACCTGAGGCACACACGTCAGCGGCCCTTGCGCGCCCCGGGCGCGTCGGGTACCCACACGGTGATGTTCCTCGCCCCCGACAGCTGCCGCCATTCCCATTCCCACGCCGTGGGTCGGGGAAGGGCCACCACCACCGGCTCGTCGTCGAACAGGCCAGGCATCGCGCCGGCGCGGTGCGACAGGCCCTCGGCGAGCTGCGCCAGATCGGTCGTCTTGAGCATCAGGGCCATCAACGTCAGCGCCGCGCTCTTCAGCTCGAGGCACGATGTGTTGATGTCGCTGCAGACTACGGCGCTCATGAAATACCTGTGAAAAGATGCAATTGATTCTATCGACGCGTGCTGTGAATCCCCCTGGTGCTCGCGCTCTGTGGAAGACCTACGACTCAAACGCGGGGGATTGACAAGCGCAACGACAATGCCTTCATGCCGTTGCTCACACTCACCAATGCCCACCTCGCTTATGGCCATGTCCCACTGCTCGACGGCGCCGCGTTTTCGCTGGAAGACGGCGAGCGCGTCGCACTGATCGGGCGCAACGGCGCGGGCAAGTCCTCACTGCTGAAGATCCTGGCCGGGCTGGAACGGGCCGACGACGGCCAGTTGCAGGCTCAGCAGGGCACGCGGCGCATCTATGTGCCGCAGGAGCCGCTGTTCGACGCCGCGCACTCGGTGTTCGACGTCGTCGCCGAAGGGGTGGCCGAAGCGCGCGCGCTGCGCGACCGATTTGAGGCGCACGCGCCGGACGACGACCTCGACGCGATGCAAACCCGCCTCGAAGCGCTCGGTGGCTGGACCTGGGAGCAGCGCGTCGATGAAACGCTGCAGCGCCTGCACTTGGACGGCTCGGCCCTCGTCGGCACCCTCTCGGGCGGCACGAAGAAGCGCGTGGCGCTGGCGCAAGCGCTGGTGGCGCAGCCCGACGTGCTGCTGCTCGACGAGCCGACGAATCACCTCGACCTCGACGCCATCGCCTGGCTGCAAGGCCTGCTCAATGAGTCGACGCACGCCACGGTGCTGATCTCGCACGACCGCGCGTTCATCGACGCCACAGCGACGCGCATCATCGAACTCGACCGCGGCGTGTTGCGCTCCTACCCCGGCAACTACGCCGCCTACGAGGCGACGAAGGCGCGCGAACTTGAGAGCGAAGCACTGGCCAACGCGCGCGCCGACAAGCTGCTCGCCGCCGAAGAAGTGTGGGTGCGCAAAGGCGTGGAGGCGCGGCGCACGCGCAGCGTCGGCCGCATCGGGCGTCTGGAAAAGCTGCGCGCAACGCGCGCGGCGCGGCGCGATCGCGTCGGCCAGGTCAAGCTCGAACTCGCGACCGGCTTGCCGACCGGCAAGATCGTCGCCGAACTCGACGATGTGTCCGCTGGCTACGGCGATCGAATGCTGATCGATCACTTCAGCGCCACCTTCCTGCGCGGCGACAAGGTCGGCCTCGTCGGCCCCAACGGCGCCGGCAAGACGACGCTGCTGAAGCTGATCCTCGGCGAGCTCGAACCGGCACGCGGCCGCGTGCGCCGCGGCAGCAATCTGCAGGTGGCGTACTTCGATCAGTTGCGCGAAGGCCTCGATCTCGACGCCACGCTGGCCGACACCATCAGCCCGGGCAGTGAGTGGGTCGAGGCCGGCGGTGCGAAGAAGCACATCATGAGCTACCTCACCGATTTCCTGTTCTCGCCCGAGCGTGCCAACTCACCGGTGCGCACACTCTCCGGCGGCGAGCGCAACCGCCTGCTGCTGGCGCGGCTGTTCGCGCTGCCGGCCAACGTCATCGTGCTCGACGAGCCGACGAACGATCTCGACATCGAAACATTGGAGCTGCTCGAAGCGCTGCTCGCCCACTACATCGGCACGGCGTTTCTGGTCAGCCACGACCGGCGCTTCGTGGATAACGTGGTGACCAGCGTCGTCGCCTGGGAAGGCGACCCGGAGTTCGGCGGCAAGCCGGGGCTGTGGCGCGAGTACGAAGGTGGCATCACCGACTGGTTGACACAGCGCGCGCGCTCGCGGGTGTCTGCGCCGATCGCCACGGCAGCCACGCCGCGCGCGGCAGCGCCGTCAACCACGGTGAAGCCGCGCAAGCTCAGCTACAAGGAGCAGCGCGAACTCGACGCGCTACCGGCGCGCATCGAAGCGCTGGAAGCGGAGCAGAAGCTGGCGGCTGCCGAAGTCGCCGACCCGGCGCTGTACCTCAAAGACCCGCAACGCGCCGCGACGTTGCACGCGCGCACGACGCAGATCGAAGTCGAATTGACGGCCGCGCTGGAGCGCTGGGAGAACCTCGGCTCGCGTTAGCTGCGCGTGGTGCTGCCGAACCAGCTCTCGTTGCTCGCCACCGGGTGCGTGCGGCTGACGATCAGGCCACCTTGCAGGTAGAGCGCATTCAGCAGCCGCATCGCGCGCGCCCGGTTCAAGCCAGGCCACTCGGCCATCTCGCGCAGGTTGGCGCTCTCGCGGTGGAGGCGATTCACGGCGGCTTGCACGACGCCGGTGAGGATGACATCGCGCAGGTTGGTGCCGAGCGCCACGCGGTAGGCCGCGGGGCCGCCGATCTCCGGCAGGAGTTGCTCGCGCGAGCCGCGCATCGCCAGCTCCCAAGCCACCGGCCCCAGCGGCTGGTAGAGGTGCGGCTCGCCGACGAGGGCCTCTTCCGGGTCGCCGGGCGGGCGCAGCATGGCCGGCTCGACGCGCAGCACCGTCATGTCCGACAGGCGCTGCGCCAGGAACTCGTGCATGTGCAGCGGGCAATGCACGAGGCGCTCGTTCGGAAACAGCGTCAGCGGCACCACGCGCAAACCGCATTGCAGATAGATCGCCAGCGGGCG
>JANOEG010000562.1:0-6184 GCA_031413095.1 Burkholderiales bacterium
CTGCTGCTGCCATTGCGCCGCTTGCGCGAGCAGCCCGACGCGGCGCTGGCGCGCAACCGCTTTGGCCTGATCGGATTTCATGACCGTGACCATGGCGACGGCCGCGACGACTGCCTTGCTTGGCTCGACGCGCAACTCGCCACGGCAGGCATCAGCGACGCTGACGGCGAGATCTGGCTGCAAACCTACCCGCGCGTGCTCGGCTATGTCTTCAAGCCGGTGAGCTTCTGGTACTGCCACCGCCACGACGGTTCGCTAGCCGCGATCGTGGCTGAGGTCAACAACACCTTCGGCGAGCGGCACTGCTACTTGCTGAGCGGCGACGTGGGCTTCGGGCGCGAAATGCGCGCACAGAAGATGCTCCACGTCTCGCCGTTCTGCCATGTCGAAGGCCAGTACCGGTTTCGTTTTGCACGCACGCATGACCGCGTGGTTGCCCGCGTCGAGCACGACGACGCCGAAGGCCCGCTGCTGATCACGAGCGTCAGCGGCGATCTCGCACCCGCCACAGCGGCGCGCCAATGGCGCGCCTTCTTCGGCCAACCGCTGATGACCTTCTTCGTCATCGCACGCATCCATTGGCAGGCGCTGCAGCTGTTCGCAAAGCGCGTGCCCTTCGTCAACAAACCGCCGGCGCCTGCCCAGGCGCTGACGCGCGGCAGCGATGCCGTCCTCACGTCCAACCCCACCGTCGCTCGATGATTGCTCAGACTTCGACCCTGTCGGCGACCCTGTCGCTGCCCCCGTCCGCACCGGCCGCTGCACGCGCCGTGTTCCGCGTGCTCGCCAAACTGTCGATCGGCCGGCTTCATGTGCAGCTGCCAGACGGTTCGTCGGCGCACTTCGGAGCCCACGACAGCAACGGGCCGCATGCGGCCATCCGCCTGGTCAATTGGCATGTCTGCGCCGCCGCGCTCAAGTCGGGCGATATCGGCTTTGCCGAAAGCTACATCGCAGGCGATTGGCAGACGCCCGACCTGGCCGCGCTGCTGCGCCTGTTCATCGCCAACCGCGAGGCCATCGAGTCGGTGGTCTATGGCTCGTGGTGGGGATCGTTGATTTACCGCGCCAAGCACCTGCTGCGCCGCAACTCGCGCCGCGGCAGCAAGAAAAACATTCACGCGCACTACGACCTGGGAAATCCGTTCTACCGCCTCTGGCTCGATGAGACGATGAACTACTCGAGTGCTTGGTTCAACGGCGACCGCACGCAGGGCCTGCCCGAGGCGCAGCAGGCCAAGGTGCTGCGCGCGCTCGACGAGTGTGGCCTGCAGCCGGGCCAGCGACTGCTCGAAGTCGGCTGTGGCTGGGGCTCGCTCGCACAAGCCGCGGCCACCGCGCGCGGTGCGCATGTGGTCGGCGTGACCTTGTCGTCGGAGCAACTGGCCTGGGCGCAAAGCCGCATCGCCGCAGCGCGCGCCACTGAACGCGTCGATCTGCGCTTGCAGGACTGGCGCGACATCGACGACGAGCCGTTCGACGCCATCGCCTCGATCGAAATGTTCGAAGCGGTTGGCCGTGAATACTGGCCGAGCTTCTTTGCGATGCTGCGCAACAAGTTGAAGCCCGGCGGCCGGGCCTGCCTGCAGTCGATCACGATTCGCGATGACCTGTTCGAGCGCTACGTGCACGGCACCGACTTCATCCAGCAGTACATCTTTCCCGGCGGCCTGCTGCCCAGCCCGAGCGAGTTCCGCAAGGCTGCGCACGAGGCCGGGCTCGAAGTGATCAATGAGCTTGCGTTCGGACTCGACTATGCCGAGACGCTGGCGCGTTGGCGCGAGCGCTTCCTGGCCGAAGAGCGGCGCGTGCGGCTGATCGGCTTCGACACGCGCTTCATGCGAACCTGGGAGTTCTATCTCGCGTATTGCGAGGCCGCCTTTGCCTGCGGCAACACCGATGTCGTGCAATTCACGCTGCGCCGCGCCTGAGGGCGTGTCGCGTCGCGCCGTGCTGGCCAGTGCGGTGGCGACAGCGCCTGTTGTGGCCTGGGCCACGACCGCCGCAACGCCACCAGCGGAAGTCAGCGCCGCTTTGCCCGGCGCGTCGCTGCGGGGCGAGGGCCGCCTGCGCTATTTCGGCCTGCACATCTACGACGCCGCACTGTGGTCGCTCGCGCCCGTCAGGCCTGGCAATCCGCTCGATGCAGCGCTGGCCCTCGAAATGCGCTACGCAAGGGCACTCAGCGGCGGCTCGATCGCCGACCGCTCGCTCGACGAGATGAAACGCGTTGGCGATGTCAGCCAGGCCGATGGCCAGCGCTGGCACGATGCGATGAAGCAGGCCTTCCCCGACGTGAAGGCCGGCGACCGCATCACCGGCGTGCACCGGCCAGGCGTCGGTGCAGCGTTTTTCGTCAACGGCAGAGCCACCGCTGAAGTGCGCGACGCGCAGTTCGCACAACTGTTCTTCGGCGTCTGGCTGTCGCCGCGCACATCGCAGCCGGCACTGCGCGCGGCCCTCCTGGGCACGTCACCTTGATCATCTCCATGTCCGCCGTGCCGCGCCGCGACGGCGCAGCCAACGACCCGAACGGTGGAGCTGCAGTCGTGACGCCGATCGATCCGCAGCGCAAGCCAGGGCCGATCGGATCTCGCGATGGCCTGGCGTACGGCGCGCTCGGGCTGCCGCTGGCTTTCGTCGCGTTGCCGCTGTACGTGGTGCTGCCGAACCACTACGCCTCGGCGTTTGGCGTGCCCTTGGCCGCGCTCGGTGCGCTGCTGCTCGGTGCGCGCCTGCTCGACGCGTTTGCCGACCCGTGGATCGGCCGCTGGACCGACCGCTGGTTCACACACTCGCCGCGCCGCGTGCTGATCGCCGCTGTGCTCGCCGCACTATTCGTCGCGATCGGCTTTCATGCGCTGTTCTTTCCCGCCGTCAGCGGCACCGCCCCGTTGCTGGCATGGTGCGGGGCGTTCCTCGCCGTGACCTACCTCGCTTACAGCGTGCTCAGCGTCATCCACCAGTCGTGGGGCGCGCGCTTGGGCGGCGACGCGGCACAACGCACGCGCGTCGTTGCCTGGCGCGAAGGGCTGGCATTGGCCGGTGTGTTGATTGCCAGCGTGCTGCCATCGGTGGCCGGGCTCGGCGCGACGAGTGCCGTGTTCGCTTTGACGCTGGTCACTGGACTCTTCTGGCTCTCGGCAGCGCCACGGCCGGTGACAGCGGGGGGCGAGTCTGTCACTGCGCAACACGTTTCGCCTTGGGCCAACGCAGCGTTTCGCCGTCTGATCGCGGTCTTCGTCGTCAACGGCATCGCTAGCGCAGTGCCAGCGACGCTCGTGCTGTTTTTCATTCGCGACAAGCTGGCGCTGGGCGCCTACGAGCCACTGTTTTTGTTCAGCTACTTCGCCGCCGGCGCGTTGTCGATGCCGCTGTGGGTGCGCGCAGTGCCACGCGTTGGCTTGGCCAAGCTGTGGCTGGCCGGCATGCTGCTGGCGATTGCGGCCTTCATCTGGGCGGCCACGCTCTCCAGCGGCAGCTTGCTCGGCTACCTCGCGGTCTGCGTGGCCAGCGGCCTGGCGCTCGGCGCGGACCTGGCGCTGCCAAGCGCGATGCTCGCCGGCGTGATCCAGCGCACAGGCCACAGCGGCCGCAGCGAAGGCGCCTACTTCGGTTGGTGGAACTTCGCCATCAAACTGAACCTGGCCATTGCCGCGGGTGTGGCGCTGCCGCTGCTGGCCGCTTTCGGCTACTCACCCGGCGCGCGCGACGACGCGGCGTTGTCGGCCCTGACCTTGGCCTATTGCTTGTTGCCATGCGCACTCAAGCTGCTCGCGGCCGCGCTGCTGTGGCGGCTGTGGATGCGCTCCCCGCACGCCGAACCCACTGCCACCCAATGACCCCACTGACCTCTCGCCGCCGCGCACTGGCCGCCTCAGTTGCTGCGCTCACCCTTGCCGCCTGCGCCAGTGCGCCCACGCCGGCCGACTACGCCAGCGAATCGCCAAAACTCGACCTGCGCACCTACTTCAACGGCCCGCTGACGGCGCATGGCCTGTTCACCGACCGTTCGGGCAAAGTCGTGCGCCGCTTCACGGTGAAGATGACCGGGACCTGGACTGGCAACCAGGGCGTGCTCGACGAAGACTTCACCTACAGCGACGGCAAAAAGGAGAAGCGCGTCTGGCGCCTGACCGATCTGGGCAACGGCCGCTACAGCGGCCGCGCCGACGATGTTGTCGGCGAGGCGGCCGGTGTCGCCGCCGGCAACGCATTGAACTGGCGCTATACCCTGGCGCTGAAGGTCGACGAGCACGTCATCAACGTGCAGTTCGACGACTGGATGTACTTGATGGACGAGCGCGTCATGCTCAACAAGGCGGCGATGAGCAAGTTCGGCATCTACCTCGGCGAAGTCACGCTCGCGTTCACGAAACCCTGAAAGCCGTCATGTCACTCAACCCGCGCCTCACCGACTGGAAGGGCCAGATCTGCTGGCTCATCGGCGCTTCCACGGGCATCGGCCGCGCCACCGCCGAGCAGTTGCATGCGGCCGGGGCCACGGTGATCGTCTCGGCGCGCAACGTCGCTGCATTGCAGGAGTTCGCGCAGAGCCACGCACGCGGTGAAGCCCTGCCGATGGACGCCACTGACCGCGATGCGGTGCACGCAGCGTCGTGCCAGATCATTGAAAAGCATGGCCGCATCGACCTGGTGATGTACTGCGCCGGTCACTACAAGGCGCAGCGCGCCACCGCGTACGACTTGGACGAGATGCTCAAGCACCAGCAGATCAATCTGACAGGCGCGTACCTCGTGCTCGATGCGGTCCTGCCGCAACTGCTGCGCCAGGCCGCTACGAAGCAAAACGCGCACGTAAGCCTGGTGGCCAGTGTGGCCGGCTACCGCGGTCTGCCCAACGCGCTGGCCTACGGGCCGACGAAGGCAGCGCTCATCAACCTCGGCGAGACGATGTACCTCGACCTGCAACCCCTAGGCATTGGCGTGTCTGTGATCAACCCGGGCTTCGTCGAGACGCCGCTGACCGCGGGCAACACCTTCACAATGCCGGCGCTGATCACGCCCGCGCAAGCAGCACAACAGATCATCAAAGGCTGGGCCGCCGGCCACTTTGAGATTCATTTTCCTAAGCGCTTCACGCTGTGGATGAAGGCGATGCAGCATCTGACCGATGGCTTGTACTTCGCCGCGATCCGTCGCTCGACAGGGCTGTGAACGACGCGCGGCACAACGACCCGCGAGTGGCGCGCGTCGTCGTTTTCTTCGAAGCGCTGACGCCTGCCGACGTCAAGCGCGTGGGCGAGCTTTACAGCGACGACGCCCGCTTCAAGGATCCGTTCAACGAAGTCCAGGGCATCGCAGCCATCGAGCAGGTGTTTGCCCACATGTATGTCGCTCTGAATGAGCCGCGCTTTGTCGTTCGCGACATCGTCGCCGAAGGCAGCCAGTGCTTCCTGACGTGGGACTTCGTGTTTCGCTTCAAGCGCTTCTCGCCTGCGCAAGAACAATGCGTGCGCGGTGGCTCGCACCTCATCTTCGGAAGCGACGGCCGCATTGCGCTGCACCGCGACTACTGGGATGCCGCGGAAGAACTCTACGAAAAGCTGCCCGCGGTTGGCGTCTTGATGCGCTGGCTGAAACGCCGCGCGAACAGCTAGAAGAAAAAAGGCCCGCAACGCGGGCCTTTTTTGTTTCGTCCTTGGCGCGATCAGCGCTGGCCTTCGGTCAGCGTGTCGAGTTGGAAGCTGCCGCTCTTGTGAACGAGCCAGATGTCGGAGTAGGTCACCGATCCCATCTTTGCTGGCGCCGGAAACGGCGCCGCGGCCTTGATCATGTCAACAGCCCACGGCGAGACTTCGGCGGCAGCGGGCTGTCGGACCACACGCACGTCCTGCACTTCGCCTTGTGGCCCGATCGTGGTTTCGATGATGGCAATGCCGTACAGCAGCGGCGGCATCTTGCCCTTGTGAATCTGCTTGGCGTAGGCCGCATAGAGGTGCTTGGCCCCGTCCTTCTTGTAGTCCTTGGCCGAGGCCGCGGCCGAGGCGGCCTGCGCCTTCGGCTTTTGCGCCGCAGGTGCCGACTGGAACTGAGCCAGCGCCGACGATGCGGCAAAGACGCCGGCCAGAGCCAGCGCAGCGACGAGGATGGGGCGGGTGGTGTTCATGCGTCGCAGTCTAGAAATCGGGTTCCACCGCGTGGCGTGCGTTGTGCACGCGCC
>JANOEG010000563.1:0-3004 GCA_031413095.1 Burkholderiales bacterium
AGGACTGCCACCAGCCGGTCGTTGAAATAGGCGCTCGGATAACCCAGTTCCTTGTACGCCGCCTGGAACAGCGGGTAGTTCTGTTTGTACAGCGTGGCGGCGCGCGCGCTGTCGAGCGATCCGGCGAGCATGACGAAGGCATCGTAGCGCGCGCTGTTGGCTGCCGAGATGACGTCGTTGTCGCCGTCACGCTGCGCCGTGAACTTGCCGGCCGTCGGATTGACCGGCCACAGGCGCGGCGCAGCGTGCGTGCGGCCCAGGTTGTCGATCGTGACCACGGCGCGGCGCACGAAGTTGTCGCGGCGCACCATTGACGCGCCCGCTTTGCTGCCGATCAGCGAGTTCAGCGCCTGGGCGATCACCGCGTCGGCCTGATCGAGCGTGCGCGGCGCTTCTGCCACCGTGGCGGCGGGAACGTCGATCGGATGCTGGATTGCCGGCTCGGGGGCTGCAGGAGCGGGCGCCGCGGCCACCGGGGCGGGCTCGGTCGACACCGTCGGCAGTGGCGGCAGCTTGGGCTGTTGCTGCTGCCACCAGTACCAACCGCCACCCAGGGCGAGTGCGATCAGCACGGCGGCTGTTGTGACGGCGCCGCGGCTGATGCCAACGCCGTCGGGCGCGTAGGGTGGCTCTGGCGCACGAGCCGCGCGGTCAGGGGTGTGGGGCTTGTCCATGCGGCATGGTAGGCATGGGCAGGGTGCGAGTCACGCGGATTTGGTGAATCCTGGTGAACGCACTCAGTATGCGGTCAGCGCTTGAAAGTGGGATGCGATCCAGCCGCGCAACGGGTTGTCGGCGGCCATCAAGGCGAAGTCGGCGAAGTCGAAGCCCGGGGCGACCATGCACGCCGCCAAGCTGTAGGCGCCGCTGCTTCGCGCACCCTGCCAGGCGCCTGCCGGCACCGTGTGCTGCGGCAGCGCGTGCGCCGACACAGGCCCGAGCAAGATCGTGTGTGCGCAGGGTTGTGACGCGTCGAGCACATGCAGTTCGATCGCTGCACCTTCGAGGTGACACCAGACCTCGTCGGACAAGACACGGTGCCAGCGGCTGATGGCGCCTTCGGGCAGCAGGAAATAGATCGAGGTCAGCGCGGCCCGATGTGGCCGCCCGTCGAGCGCATCGACCGTGGCCGACGAGCGATGCACCTCGGCATAGAAGCCACCCTCGGGATGAGGGTGAAGGTGCAGCCGCTCGATCAGCTCGGCCGCTCTTGCATTCATGCAGCCAGCAGTTGACGCAGGACAAACGGCAGGATGCCGCCGTGCTTGTAGTAGTCGACCTCGATCGCCGTGTCGATGCGCAGCGTCACCGTCACTTCGCGCTTGGAGCCGTCAGCCTTGGTGATGACGAGCTTGGCGTTGGTCTGCGGCTTGATGTCGGCGCCGAGCACGACGTCGATCGTCTCGTCACCGGTGATGCCGAGCGACTCCCACGAGTCGCCGCTCTTGAACTGCAGCGGCAGCACGCCCATGCCGATCAGGTTGCTGCGGTGGATGCGCTCGAAGCTCTTCGCCACGACGGCCTTGATGCCCAGCAGCTGCGTGCCCTTGGCTGCCCAGTCGCGCGAGGAGCCGGTGCCGTATTCCTCGCCGGCGAAGACCACGGTCGGTGTGCCTTCCTTCACGTACTGCATCGCCGCGTCGTAGATCGCGACCTTCTGGCCGTTCTTGAGCGTGTAGCCGCCTTCTTCGCGCGAGCCGTCGGCCTTGGCGGGCAACATCAGGTTCTTCACGCGCACGTTGGCGAAGGTCCCGCGCATCATCACGTCGTGGTTGCCGCGGCGCGCGCCGTAGCTGTTGAAGTCGGCCTTCAACACGCCGTTGTCGATCAGGAACTTGCCGGCGGGCGTCGTCTCTTTGAAGCTGCCGGCCGGGCTGATGTGGTCGGTGGTGATCGAGTCGCCGAACAGTGCCATGACCTTCGCACCCTGCACGCCGGAGACCAGCGCCTTGGGCGTCATCGTGAAACCTTCGAAGAACGGCGGCTGGGCGATGTAGGTGCTCTTCGGCCAGTCGTAGACTTGGCCCTTGGTGCCCTTGACCTTGTCCCACAGCTTGCCGGGCTCTGACTTGACCTTGCCGTAGTTGGCCTGGAAGGCCTTCGGGTCCATCGCAAACTTGAGCAGCTTGTAGACCTCGTCGCTCGACGGCCAGATGTCGCCGAGATAGATGTCCTTGCCGCCTTTGCCTTTGCCCACAGGCTGTGTCATCAGGTCGCGCGTCACGTTACCGGCAATCGCGTAGGCCACCACCAGCGGCGGGCTGGCCAGGAAGTTGGCCTTGAGGTTCGGGTGGATGCGGGCTTCGAAGTTGCGATTGCCCGAGAGCACGGCCGCGCAGATCAGGTCGTTGTCGGTGATGAGCTTGTTGAGTTCGGGCGTCAGATCGCCGGCATTGCCGATGCAGGTGGTGCAGCCGTAGGCCGCCACGGCGAAGCCGAGCTTCTCAAGGTAGGGCAGCAGGCCGGCCTTCGTCAAATACTCGGTGACGATGCGCGAGCCGGGGGCCAGCGAGGTCTTGATGTGCGGCTGCACCTTCAAGCCTGCTTCAACGGCCTTCTTTGCCAGCAACCCCGCCGCGAGCAGCACTCCGGGGTTGCTGGTGTTGGTGCAACTCGTGATGGCGGCGATCAGGATGTCGCCGTTCTTGATCGACAGGCCCGACTCGGTCTTGAAGACCTTGTCGAGCTTGTCGGCCGGCTGGTTGAAGCCGTTGTCTGCCGTCGGTTGGCTGAACAGCTCACCGAACTTTTTCGACAAGTTCGTGATCTCGATGCGGTCCTGCGGCCGCTTCGGGCCGGCCAACGACGGCGCCACCGTGCCCAGGTCCAGCTCCACCACCTGGCTGTAGTCGATCTCGCCGTCGCCGGGCACGCCGAACAGCTGTTGCGCCTTGAAGTAGGCCTCGAAGGCGTCGATCTCGGCCTGGCTGCGCCCTGTCCCCCTGAAGTAGTCGATGGTGCGCTCGTCCACCGGGAAGAAGCCCATCGTCGCGCCGTATTCGGG
>JANOEG010000564.1:0-3670 GCA_031413095.1 Burkholderiales bacterium
CGATGCGCGCGATCGGCACGACGCCGGAGACGTACACCGCGCTGATCACCACCGCCACCGTCAGCGCTGCCGCCATCATGTGGCGTGCGCGCAGGCGCGACGACAGCCACAACAGGCCGGCGCCGAGCAGCGCGAGCGCCACGCCGCCGATCGATTGCGCGGCCAGCGCCATCGCCAGCACCAGCGCTGCAATGACACGCCAACGGCGGTCCGTGGCATCGCGAGACCAGGCCACCCACACCGCCACCAGCGCGCACAGGCTGACCCACAGCCCGTACTGATTGCCGTTCTCGAAAAAGCCCAGCGGACGCCAGCCGAGGTAGCGTTCGTCGCCGTCTTCGCGGAATGGATGCGGCTCGAAGAACCAGCCATAGGTCTGCGCACCGGCCAGACCTTCGGCCAGCGCAAACGGCAGACACGCCAGACCTGCCAGTCCGAGTGCGCGCGCCAGCGCAGACAGGCCTTCGGGGCCGCTGCAATAGACGCGGCCAATGAACCAGGTCAGACCCCAGGTGCCGAACAAGTACAGCGACGCCAGCGCGCCGTCGGGCCGTGGCGCGCTGACGAACAGCAGCGCTTGCAGCAGCGGCCAGGCACACCAAAGCAACAGCGGCGCGTCGAACCACGACGGCCGAAAGCGGCGCAACGAAGCGCGATCGAACAACAGCGCGCCGAGAAACACCGCGCACGGCACGATCCAGGCTTTGTGCAACGTCATGTCCGACGGCAATGCGCTGCCGAGGATCCAGAACGGATGTTCGACCTGCCCGGCCTGCGCACTGCCCGCAGGGAACACGCCCACCGGCGCGAACAGCCAGCCGCCGAAGAAAACCAGCAGCGCGGCGGAGCGCGGCGGCAGGGCCTTGAATGCGATCAACGCACCCGCGACCAACACCGCAAAACCGACCCACTGCGCAGACTGCATGTACCCTCCCGTACTGCTTTCATTGTCGATGAGGATGTGATTGAGCCTGCCCTTCGAGACCAACCCGACGCAGGTCGCCGGCCTGCTGGCCTTTGCGGCGTCGACGGTAGCCTGCGTATGGGCGGCGCGCCGAAAGCACAGCGGCGGCTGGGCCGTGCTGGCCGCGGTGCATGCCGCGCTGTGGCTCGACATCCTGCTCAACACGCGGCATCGCGTGCACGACGTCGTCAACGCCGCACTGCGGGCGCTGGGCCTGTATGACTCGCGCGTGTGGTTGCAGGCCGCGCTGCTGCTGGCGCTCGCGGCCGTGGCGGTGTTTGCGTGGCGCGCGCGGCGCCGCGCCGGTACCGCCATCGTCGCCACCGCGCTGTTGATCGCGCTCATGCTGGTCGAGGCGATTTCCTGGCACGAGAGCGACCGCCTGCTCTACACGCACCTCGGCCCCTTGCTGTTGATCGCCTACGCGTGGCTGGCCTGTGCGGGCGCGGTCGTGTTTGCAGCGCTGCGGCGCTGAGTTCTATTTCTTGCGCAGCGCTTGCGCGCGTTGTTCTGCTTCAGTCGCCAGCTTCTGATCGCCCGCCAAGCGGTACAGCAACACCAGTTCGTCGTACACGTACGGATCGGGCTCGCCGGCCGCAGCGGCATCGCGTTCGAGTGCCAACTGCATCGCCAGCGCCTCATCGCGCCGGCCTTTCAAGCGCAACACATTGGCGACCTGCCACCGCGCGATGCGAACCTCGTCGGCGCGACCTTTTCGCTCATACGCGGCGAGTGCGTCGCGAAATGCAACGAGGCTTTCGTCGAGGCGCCTGGCGTCGCGCAGGTCGCTGCCGATGTTGTTCAGCGCCGCGGCCTGCCAGCCCTGCGCGCGAGGATCGTTGGCCCGCTGGGCGTACTCGATCGTTCGCCGGTTCCAGGCAATGCGCTCCTCGAGCTGCGGCTCCACCAGCGCCAGCATGTGCAGCGCATCGGCCGCCAGACGCTCGAGCTTCGCGGCATCGGCCGTCGCAAACGCGCGCATGAACAGCGGCTTGCTTTCCGCTGGCTTGCCCGACGAGCGCCAGGTGCGACCGCGCTCCAGCCACGCGCGCACACGCGGCTCGACACCGGCCGCGGCCAACGCCGGCTCGATCGCATCGAGCTCCTGATGCGCCTCGTCGAAGCGCTTGCGCAGGCCGAGCGTGCGCGCGATCTGCGTGCGCAGGATCAGCGCATCGTCGCCTTGCGCGCTGCTGAGCGCCTGGCGAAACCGCGCTTCGCTGACGGCGGCGTCGTTAAAGTTCCAAAGCGCGTCCACATCGACCGCGGCCCCCGCAGCGCCTGCCGCGAACACCCAGGAGAGCACGAAGCGCTTCATCACTTCGCAAACGCCGCCAGCCGCTCGCCACTCATGCGGCACAGGCGCCAATCGGGCATCACCGTTGCGCCCACGCCTTCGTAGAAGCCGATCGCGCGCTCGTTCCAGTCGAGCACGCACCACTCGAAGCGGCCGCAACCGCGCTCGACTGCCAGCCCGGCCAGATGTTTCAGCAACGCATTGCCGAGCCCGTTGCCGCGATGCGCCGGTCGGATGTACAAGTCTTCGAGGTAGAGCCCGGGCTTGGCAAGGAAGGTCGAGAAATTGGCAAAGAAAAGTGCGAAGGCAACCACGACGCCGTTGACTTCGCCGACGATGCACTCGACAGCCGGTTTGATTCCAAACAAGTGCGGCTCGAGAGATTCGACACGGACCTCGCACAGGTGCGAGAGCTTTTCGAAGTCGGCCAGTTCGTGGATCAGGCCAACGATGGCCGGTACGTCGCGCGGCTCGGCAGCGCGCAGGGTGTGAGCAGGCATCATGCAGTGATTCTGCCTGCATGGCCTAATTGCGGCATGAGTGAACCCACGGTGTACCGGCCGCGTCGCCAGGCCACAGCACAGAGCGTGCGCGTGCGCGCCATCGACTATCACTGCCTGGTCTGGGGCGATCTCGCAGGTGCGACGGCGGACCGTCCGCCGCTGCTGATGACGCACGGCTGGATGGACATCGGCGCGTCGTTCCAGTTCGTCGTCGACGCGCTGGCCGCGCTCGAAGGCGATGCGCGCTGCATCGTCGCGCCCGACTGGCGCGGCTTCGGTGGCAGCTTGATGCCCGACGGCACCGACAGCTACTGGTTTCCCGACTACCTGGGCGATCTCGATGCGCTCGGCGACGCGCTGTCGCCCGGCGTGCCGTTCGACCTGCTCGGCCACAGCATGGGCGGCAATGTCGTCATGAGCTATGCCGGCGTGCGGCCTCAACGCGTGCGCAAGCTGATCAATCTCGAAGGCTTCGGTTTGCCTGCCACGCAGCCGCAACAGGCAGTCAAGCGTCTGACGCAATGGCTAGACGAGTTGAAAGCGCCGCAAGGTCTGGCGCCTTATGCCGACGCACCGGCCGTCGCCGCGCGGTTGATGAAGAACAACCCGCGCCTCGCGCGCGACAAGGCGACGTGGCTGGCCGCTCACTGGGGCGAGCCACGCAGCGACGGGCGCTGGCATTTGCGCGCCGACCCCGCGCACAAGCGCGCCAACCCGGTGCTGTATCGCGTCGATGAAGTGCTGGCCACCTGGCGTGCCATCACTGCGCCGCTGCTGTGGGTGGAGGGCGCCAACACCGACATGACGAAGTGGTGGGGAGACCGCTACACGCACGCCGAATTCGAGTCGCGACTGGCGGTGGTGCCGGGTGTGACCCGCGTGAGGCTCGACGATTGTGGCCACATG
>JANOEG010000565.1:0-2714 GCA_031413095.1 Burkholderiales bacterium
GGATGACATCGCGTTCAGCATGGTGGTTTTGCCGGACCCGGTGCCCCCTGAAATCAGCACATTCAAGCGGGCTTCGACGATCCCCTTCAACAAGGCCGATGCAGGTTGGGCCAGGTTGTCGAACAGCAGTTCGGACAGATCAGCCTTGGTCAGCGTCGGCGTTTCGATCGACGGCAGGATCAGGGCTTTGGTGACCTTGGCGGCATCCGGCGGCGTGGTCATGGTGGTTTCCTCCTCCATCGTCGTCAGGTGCGCAAGCGTGCGCCAAGCCGCGTTGTCGCGCGCTCGATCGCCTGCTGCTTTGCCGCCTCGATGCGTTCGTCGGTCAAGGTCGCTTCGTCGTCACGCAACTCCAGCCGCACCGCCATGCTGCGTTGATGGCCCTCAGAGTCTTTGGGCCTGTACAAGTCAAACAGGTGCGCCGAACGCACGAGGCCGCTCGCATCGTCTTTGAGCGCAGCGACAAGCGCGTCGTGCGACACGCCCTCGCCCACCACGAGCGCCACGTCGCGCAGCACCGACTGCTGGCGCGGCAGCGGCATGGCAATCGGAACCGACCGCTCGAGCAGCGCGTCTAGGTCGAGCTCGAAGACCACCGGCGCTCCGGATCCCGAAGGCAATTCGTAGGCTTGGCACCAGCGCGGATGCAATTCGCCGACCCAGCCGATGGCCCGGTCCTGCAAATGCACACGGGCGCTACGCCCGGGATGCAACGCAGGATGTTCGGCGGCGGAAAATCGTAACGGCCACGGCGCGAGCAGCGCCTCGACATCGCCTTTGGCATCGAAGAAATCGATCGCGCGCTCGGGCACACCCCATTGCAGCGCGTCGGCCGGCCCATAGGCGAGTGCCGCCAAACGCATCGGCTGATCAATGCCGGCGACAGTCACTTCACCATCGAGGGCCGCCGCATTGCGCCGGTACACACGGCCAGCCTCGAAGATGCGCACCCGCGGCGCACGCCGGGCAAGGTTGTGGCGCAGCGTGGCCACCAGGCTGCCGAAGAGGCTCGAGCGCATGACGGCCAGCGGCGCGGCGATCGGGTTCAGCACGCGGATCGGGTCGGCGTTGCCGGCCAGCTCGCGCTCCCAGCGCTCTTCGACAAAGCTGTAGGCGATCGTCTCCTGGTAGTCGAGCGCGGCCAGAACGCGGCGCAGCGCATGCACGCTGCGCTGCGACTCGGGACGCACACGCGCCGTCACGGGCGCCAGCGGCGGTGCGGCCGGCAGCTTGTCATAACCGTGAACGCGGATCACCTCTTCGATCAGGTCCTCTTCGATCGTCAGGTCGAAACGCCACGACGGCGGCGTGACCGTGATCGTGCCCTCGCCTTCAGTGAATGCGAAGCCGAGGCGCTTCATCACGTCCGCACACTGCGCCTGCGTCAGCGGCATGCCGATGACCTTGGCCGCACGTGCCACGCGCAGCGTCACCGGCTTGCGCTGAGGCATCGCCGGCTGCTGGTCGTCCATTGGCCCGGCCTGGCCACCGCAAATGTCGATGATCAGTTGCGTGATGCGCTCGATGTGTTCGTCGGTGCCGTACGGATCGACACCACGCTCGAAGCGGTGGCCGGCGTCGGTGGAGACCGCATAGCGGCGCGAGCGGCCCATCACCGCTTCGGGCCACCAGAACGCCGCTTCGACATAGACGTTCTTCGTGTCGTCACTGACCGCGGTGTGGTCGCCGCCCATGATGCCGGCGAGCGACTCGACGGCCTTGGCATCGGCAATCACGCCAACCTGCTCGTCGAGTTCGACCGTGTTGCCGTTGAGCAGCTTCAGCGATTCGCCCTGCTTCGCCCAGCGCACGACCAGTTCGCGGTCGATCTTGTCGAGATCGAAGATGTGCGACGGCCGGCCGAACTCGAACATCACGTAATTCGAGATGTCGACCAGCGCGGTGACGCTGCGCTGGCCGCAACGGGCAAGGCGATCGACCATCCACTGCGGAGTCTTCGCCTGCGGATTCACACCGCGCACGATGCGGCCAGAGAAGCGGCCGCACAGGTCCTTGGCTTCGACACGCACGGGCAGGACATCGTCGTGCGATGTCTTCACTGCCGGGAACACTGGCGTCTTCAGCGGTGCACCCGTCAGCGCCGAGAGTTCGCGTGCGATACCGTACACCGAGAGACAGTGCCCGAGGTTTGGCGTCAGCTTGAGCGTGATCAGGTGGTCGTCGAGCGCCAGCGTCATGCGCACGTCTTCGCCCAGCGGCGCATCGGCGGCGAGTTCGAGCAGCCCGCCATGGTCGTCGCTCAGTTTCAGCTCACGCGCCGAGCACAGCATGCCGAAGCTCTCGACACCACGCAGCTTGCCGACGCCAATCTTGAACGGCTTGCCATCCTCGCCCGGCGGCAACTCGGCGCCGACCAGCGCCAACGGCACGCGGATGCCGACACGCGCGTTCGGTGCTCCGCAGACAATCTGCAACGACCCGTCTTTTGAGTGTTTGCCGGCATCGACGCGACAGACGCGCAGCTTGTCGGCGTTCGGGTGCGGCTCGGCCTCGACGATCTCGGCGACGACGATGTTGGCAAAAGGCGGCGCTACGGGCCGCAGCTCTTCGACCTCCATGCCCGACATCGTCAGCAGGTCGGCGAGTTGTTGGCTGGAGAGCGGCGGGTTGCAGAACTCGCGCAACCAGCTTTCGGGGAATTGCATATCTCGAAGCTCTTACTTGAACTGCGACAGGAAGCGCAGGTCGTTGTC
>JANOEG010000566.1:0-6855 GCA_031413095.1 Burkholderiales bacterium
CGCGCTCGGACGAACTCATTCGCCGGCCGCCGAAGGGTTTGCCGAGCACCTGGCGGCCTGGCTGCCGAAGTGGTCAAAGACTGCCCTGCCACAAGGACGCCGCGCCGCCCGCTCGTGACAGGCCAGATCAGATCGGCCGACGAGTGCGCTGCCTGGACCGCCCCTCTGTGCTGAATGCAGAGGTTGCAGTCGTTCATGGCATCAGCCCGCTGCACGTCTGGTCAGGTAGTCAACCATCCGCCGTGCGGCCGGTGGAAGGGTGTCGAACCGGCGGCAGCAGATGGCAAACTGCCGTTGCGCCCAGCTGTCGGACAGCGACACGAGTTGCACCTGGCCCGCCGACGCATAGATGGCGCTCAGCTGGCGCGGAATGATCGCGATTCCCAGCCGCGCCGCAACGACGCGATAAGCAGCATCGAAACTGGACACGATGACTCGGTATTGCACCGTGCGCCCGCTGCGCGCTGCGGCTCTCGCCAGCGTCGCATGCATGGCGGTCGACGGCGGCAGGCCAACATGTTCGTGGTCCAGCGTCTGCGAGAAGGTGACGGACTTGCGGCCGGCGAGTGGATGCTCGGCGTGGACCGCCAGGGCCAGTTCGTCGCTGCGGTACGGCAGGTGTTCGAGGCCTTCGAAGTTGACGCTGTCCCAGCACACACCCAGCGAGGCCCCGCCCTCGCTCACCATGCGCACAAGGTCGCGCGAGACGCGCTCCTCGATGTCGACCCTGATGTCGCGGTTCGCAGCTTCGCGCATGAACGTCGCCACGTCGTCGAGCAGCGACTCGGCAATGGCCGAGATGCTGGCCACCATGCGCACGTGGCCCTTGATGCCGCCCTTGAACGCTGCAACGTCGGACTCGATGCGCTCGGCCGTGAAAAGCATCGTGCGTGCGTGCTCCAGCAGTGCCATGCCTGCTGGCGTGGGATGCACGCCTCGGCGGCCACGCACGAGCAGCGGCGCCCCTACGGTTTCTTCAAGCTGCGCGATCCGCTTGCTGATCGCCGAAGGTTCGATGTGCTCCACAGCAGCGGCTTGCTTGATGTTCCGGTGGTCGCACACGGCCACAAGCAGGCGCAGGGACTTCAGGTCGAGGTCACGCATGTTGTCAGAGATTCCGAATCGGAATCCTCTAGATTCCAAGATACCACGGGTGAGCATTCCAAGAATCTCTAAAGTATCCCTCACAACGACAGGAGACAAGCATGAGCAGCCCACTGCCGCTCCGAGCGACCATCCGCGAAGTTGGTCTTCGCGACGGCCTCCAGAGCATCGCGACGATTCTCCCGACCGAGCGCAAGCTCGAGTGGCTGCGTGATGCGTTCGCTGCCGGCCAGCGCGAGGTCGAGGTCGGTTCGTTCGTCCCGGCCAAGCTGATGCCGCAACTGGCCGACACCGCCGAGGTGCTGGCCTTTGCGAAGACCTTGCCGGGGCTGTTCGCCTCAGTCCTGGTGCCCAACCTCAAGGGCGCCGAGCGTGCTGTCGACGGTGGCGCCGACCTGATGCTGGTCCCGCTGTCGGCCAGCCACGCGCACAGCCTGGCCAACCTTCGCAAGACGCCCGACGAGGTCGTTGCCGAGGTAGCGCGCATCCGGGCCCTGCGCGACGCTTCGGGGAAGAAGACCCTGATCGAAGGCGGCGTCGGCACGGCGTTCGGCTGCACGATCCAGGGTGAGGTGAAGGTCTCGGAAGTGTTGCGTCTGATGCAGGCGCTGCTGGACGCCGGCGCCGACCGGGTGAGCCTGGCCGACACCGTGGGCTACGCCGACCCGCGCTCGGTCAGCGTGCTGTTCGAGCAGGCCATGAAGATCGCCGGTGACCGGTTCGAATGCGGCCACTTCCACGACACCCGCGGCCTCGCGCTGGCCAACGTCGGCGCGGCTCTGCAGCTGGGCGTGTCGCGCTTCGACGCGTCGCTGGCGGGTATCGGCGGCTGCCCGCATGCGCCGGGAGCGAGCGGCAATGCGTCGACTGAGGACCTGGCGTTCATGCTCGGTGCCATGGGTGTCGACACCGGCATCGACCTGCCGGCGCTGCTGACGCTGCGTGGCAAGGTTGCCGGCTGGCTGGCGGGGGAACAGACCAACGGCGCCATGTGGCGTGCCGGTCTGCCCAAGACATTCCAGCCCGCCCACGCGCAGTGACCATCAGAACACCCTGAGACAAGACGCCATGAGCCCGCCGGGCCGTCCCAAGGCGAATACCGCAATGCGAAGCATGGAGGTTGCCTGATGAGCACTTCAACCGCCCCCACTGGCCTGCCCCTCGAAGGGGTTCGCGTGATCGAGTTCACCCATATGGTGATGGGCCCGACCTGCGGGATGATCCTCGCCGACCTCGGCGCCGAGGTCATCAAGATCGAACCGCCGGGGGGCGACAAGACACGCAATCTGCCGGGTCTGGGCATCGGCTTCTTCCGAAGCTTCAACCGAAACAAGAAGAGTGTCGTCCTCGACATCAACACGGCCGAAGGCCTGGCGACGGTGATCGAGCTGATCGGCCAGTGCGACGTGATGCTGGAGAACTTCCGCCCGGGCCTCATGACCAAGTTCGGCCTGGACCACCAGACCTTGGCAAAGAAGTTCCCCCGCCTCATCTACGTATCGCACAAGGGTTTCCTGCCCGGGCCGTACGAGAACCGCCTGGCACTCGATGAGGTCGTGCAGAACATGGCTGGCCTCACCTACATGACCGGCCCCAAGGGTCGCCCGCTGCGCGCCGGCTCGTCGGTCAACGACATCATGGGCGGCATGTTCGGCGCCATCGGCGTGCTGGCGGCCCTGCGTGAACGAGACCGCGTCGGTGGCACCGGCAGGGGCCAGGAGATTCAGAGCGCGCTGTTCGAGAACTGCTGCCTGCTCGCGGCGCAGCACATGCAGCAGTTCCAGATGACGGGCGAACCGGCGCCGCCGATGCCGTCCCGTGTCTCGGCGTGGAGCGTCTACGACGTGTTCACGATGGCCGACGACGAACAGCTCTTCATCGCCGCCACCAGCGACAAGCAGTTCCAGACGCTGTGCAAAGTCATCGACCGCATGGACTTGGCCGAAGACGAGGCGCTGGTCACCAACGCCCAACGCGTCGCGCTGCGGCCCGAGCTGCTGAAGTGGCTGGGCGACACACTGAAGCACTATCGCATCGAAGAGCTCAGCCCGAAGCTCGAAGCCGCAGGCCTGCCCTACGCGCCGATCGTGCGACCCGACCAGCTCGTCAACGATCCACACCTGCTGCAAAGCGGTGGCCTCGTGGACATGCCCACGGACGACGGCGGCTCGACCAAGGTCGTGCTGCTGCCGCTGTTGATGGGCGGCCGCCGACCCGGTGTGCGTCACGCGCTGCCGAAAATCGGCGAGCACACCGAGCAGGTTCTCGATGCGTTGGTTCGCCGTTGACCCAGGTTCTGAACTTGCCACCTCAGGAGACTAAACAATGATCCGTCCGCTTCCCCGCCGCCTCGTGCTGACATTCGGCGGTGCCGCACTGCTGGCGCTGAGCGCCGCTGCCCTGGCGCAATCCACCGGGCCCTTGCGCGTGATTCTGCCCGTCGGCGCCGGTTCTGGCGTCGACACGATCATGAGGGCCACCCAGAACGAGCTGTCCAAGGCGCTCGGTGGCCAGCCGGTCGTGATCGAGAACCTGCCCGGTGCCGGTGGCATCACGGGCACGACGGCCATCGTCAAGGCCACTCCGGACGGCAACACGATCGGCGTTGTCTCGAACAACCACGCGGTCAACCCGAGTGTCTTCAAGAAGCTGCCCTACGACAGCATCAACGATCTGACACCCATCAGCATCGTCGGCAGCACGCCCTTCGTTCTGGTGGTGAACCCGACCAAGATTCCCGTCAAGAGCGCGAAGGAACTTCAGGCCTTCCTGAAGGCCAAGCCGGGCGTGTACAACTACGCGTCTTCCGGCAACGGCACGATCATCCATCTGGCCAACGAATTGTTCGTCGACGCCGCCGGCGTGGACGTGAAGCACATTCCCTACAAGGGGGTTGGCCCGCAGCTCGCGGACCTGATCGGCGGCCAGGTCGAGATGGGCGTGGTTGCGGTTCCGGCGGTGCAGGGGCATTTGAACAGCGGCGCGCTGCGCGCCATCGGCGTGATGGGCAAGACACGTGTTGCATCGCTGCCCGACCTGCCGACCATTGCGGAGCAAGGCTTTCCGGAAGTGGACATCGCCGGCTGGTTCGCGGTGGTCGCTCCGGCCAAGTTGCCGGCCGCGCAGGTCAAGCGCCTGCACGATGCCTTCGTCACCGCTTTTGGGTCGGCGGAGGTCAAGGCTGCGATGGCCAGGCAGGAAAACAACATCGCCCCGACCACACCCGAGGTCGCGCTGCAGTTCTTCAAGAGCGAGCAGGAACGCTATTCACGCCTGGTGAAGAAGGCCGACATCAAGGTCGACTGAGCGCCGCCTCTTGCTGCAGGCCGCTGGAAACCTCATGACGATCTATCGAATCGGCGACGCCGCGCCAGCAATCGCGGCCACCGCGTACGTCGCGCCGACCGCCACCGTGATCGGCCGGGGCGTGCAGGCCGTGGTGCTGAACGGCGCCGTGATCGGCAAGCAGTGCCTGGTCGGCGCCGGCGCCATCTTCACGGAGGGCAAGGTCTTCGCAGACCGCAGCCTGATTCTCGGTGCCCCCGCCAAGTTCGTGCGCGAACTGACGGACTGCGATCTGGCGCGCCTTGCCGAGGGCGCCGACGACTACGGGCGCAAGGGCGCGCTGTACGGAAACGATCTTCATCCGGTGAGCTGAGACCGCCGTCCTGGAGACCTGAAATGATCAGCCTTGACTCTGAAGAGATGGAGCCTCAATCCAAGCTGGATGAGTTGATGTCATACATCCATGCTGCAGCGCCCCGGTGCCATTTCATCCAATCGTGCAGCACTATTGTTTCGAGACATGGGCTCTCGGACACCGGAAGATTGCCAAGAAGCCGTCAACACTACCTCGGCTCAGCGCGTTCAAGCAGCATTGTGATGTGCGGATCAATGACCCGTCGCAGATGACTTCCATAGACCCGGCACGCCACAACCGTGCAGAGTTTTCGGAGACGTACTTGAGGCTTTTTCTCAACAACCAGCACAAGAACTTGAGCTATGCGAAGGCGAATCCGTCCGCCGTTTGCCACCACAAATTTTTCGATCAAGTTCGGATGCGCGTAGCGGACACTGGTCGTATCGCTTCGTGTCAGCAATTCTTGTCCGCCTTTACCTGATTGATCAGCGCGCCTCTCATATGCGCAGCCTGACGCTACGCCCCCGGGATGGAACCACAGTCAAGAGCGGCTGAGTGTCGGCATTTCTGGTGCTCGATAGACCGTTGTGGGTTGTTCACGATCCTTCGTCCGGGGGCGGTGGCCGACCGCTTTCCAGGCCGTTGCCGACACCCAATCTGAAAGGCGCTGCAGGTCGCGACAGAAGTTATCAGCAGGTGATATAGTTCATGATCAATGAACAGTCCCGATCCCGGCCTTGAGACGCTTCTTGAACTGGACGGCAGCGTGCTGGAGCAGGAGGGCGGCTTCTGGATCAAGATTGAGGCACGGCAGGTTCCGCCTTCGCCGCATGCTCTTTCTGGCATCAGATACAGCCTCACGCTGCACGATCGGTTTGGCACACGGGTCCTCGGCTACGACAACGCACACGCGGTGAAGCGTCAGAAGAAGTTCAAGTTCGCTGGGCAACGCCTGCCCTACGACCATCACCATCGGAACGCAAGCGACAAAGGCGTCCCCTACGCGTTCGAGTCGGCGCAGCGGCTGCTGGAGGACTTCTTCGCAGAGGTGGATCGTGTGATCAAGGAAGCACAGCAATGAAGACCATCGTCATCGGCGTCATGTCCCAGGAACAAATCCGGGCCCGCACGATCGCCATCGCCAAAGGCGAGTACAAGCCCAAGCCGGGTGAGCCCAAGATCTGGTTCGCTTCCATGAAGTCGGTGGCCGAGGTGCTGAGCGATCAGAACCGAGCGCTGCTCAAGGTCATCAGGGAGACCAACCCAGATTCCATGGCCGTGCTGGCCAAGACCACGGGGCGGCAGCCTGGCAACCTGTCGCGCACCTTGAAGACGATGTCGCGCTACGGGCTGGTGGATCTCCAACGCAACAAGACGCATGTCAGGCCGGTGGTGAAGGCGACTGGATTCCGAATCATGGCCGCCGCCTGAGGTCGTGCGTTGACCGCCCCGTGTCGCGAACGACGAGACGCCGCTGTCCGGGGCAGGGCTGTGGCAGGCATAGTCCCTGAAGCGTGGCAAGCGACGAGGCCGGCGATAGTCCTCGATAGTCCGCGAAGGCTGGCTGCAATCTGCGTAGACCGGTTTCCCCGGTCCTGATCAAACGAAATTGGAGCGTTTTTGGTCTGACGGTAAAGTTGACGGTAGAACCACAGCGCCCAGTTATTTCGTCGAACGAAGACAACGGGTTACCAGTGCAGGAAATGATTGAGTGGGAGTAGGCAAAGCAGCAGTTCAGGTTGCATTGCGATTGCGCTACGCTCGACGGCTCGTCTGCATGGGTTGAACGACAATTTCACTGGACCCGTTGGCCCGGACCAGGCCGATGCAGCCTGTTGCGAGAACCCATCCCGATCATGAGCATCATCGACTCCCGTATCTCCACCAGTTCTGCCGACTTCAACGCGAATCGGCACGGCATGCTGGCGCTGTTGCAGCGTGTTCGCGAGTTGGAGCAGCGTGCCCGCGACGCCTCGGCGGGCTCGCGCGAGCGTTTTGAGAAGCGCGGCCAATTGCTGCCGCGTGAACGGCTCGCGCTGCTGCTCGACCCTGGCACGCCGTTTCTGGAGATCAGCTCGCTCGCCGGCTTCGGCCTGGACACGCCGGACCTG
>JANOEG010000567.1:0-1598 GCA_031413095.1 Burkholderiales bacterium
GGTCAGCAGCGCCACGGCAAGCGCGGCCAGTGTGATCAGCACGAATCGAAGGCGCGAGTTCATAAGTGCACCCTACGGCCTGCGGCCGGTCCCGCCAAGCGGGAGCGAGCGCCTTGGGAGCGGCCCGGCGGCGCTCATCGCTGCGCAGCGCGGCGACAATGAACGATGAGCATCATCATCGTCATCGCGCTGATCGGCATCCTCGGTGCACTGGCCAGCGCCGGCGTGTTCATGCTGAAGCGTCCGAAAGACGGCAACACGCAGATGGCGGACAAACGGATGGCACGCGCGTTGGCCGTGCGTGTCGGCTTGTCGGTGATGATCTTTCTACTGATCCTACTGGCCTGGAAGATGGGTTGGATATCGCCGAAGGGTTTGCCCACGGGCCGCTGAAAACAAAAAGAGCGCCGCGAGGCGCTCTTTGCGTTTCGCCGAGGCGTTGGCGTCACAACCAGTAGACGAGGATGTACAGGCCGAGCCAGACGACGTCAACGAAGTGCCAGTACCACGCCGCGCCTTCGAAGCCGAAGTGGCGCTGCGGCGTGAAGTGGCCCTTCATGATGCGCAGCGTGATGAAGAGCAGCATCAACATGCCGACCAACACGTGGAAACCGTGGAAGCCGGTCAGCATGAAGAAGGTCGAGCCGAAAATGCCGGAAGAAAGCTTCAGGTTCAGGTCTTGGTAGGCGTGCATGTACTCGTAGGCCTGCACGCCGACGAAGGTGGCACCCAGGATCACGGTGATCCACATCCAGACGATCGTCTTCGCGCGGTGGTTGGCGAGCAGCGCATGGTGCGCGATCGTCAGCGTCACGCCCGACGTCAGCAGAAGCGCGGTGTTGATCGTCGGCAAGGGCCACGGGCCCATGGTCTGGAAGGGCTCGACCGTGCCGGCTGGCGAGGCCGTGACGCCACCGCCGGCACTCGGCCAGACCGCCTTGAAGTCGGGCCACAGCACCTGGTGATCGAGGTTGCCCAGCATCGGCAACGCATGCACACGCGCCCAATACAGTGCGCCGAAGAAGGCCGCGAAAAACATGACCTCGCTGAAGATGAACCAGCTCATGCTCCAGCGGAACGACACATCGACGCGGTCGCTGTACAGATGGCCCTCGCTCTCGCCAATGGCCTGGCTGAACCACTGAAACATGATCACCGCCCACAGCGCCAGGCCGCCGAAGACGAAGAACTTGCCCCACGACGCGCCGTTGACCCATTGGCCGGCGCCGAAGATGACGAGCAGCATCGCTGTGGCCACCAGCACCGGGTGCCGCGACGGTTGCGGGATGAAGTAGTGCGGTGTGCCGCCCTCGTTGTGACTGTGCGTGTGCGTTGCTGCGCTCATGTCTGTCTATCGCTCCTCGAACCTGAATTCTTGCCCGTCAGCCGGCGGCGACGCCGCTGCCGATCACCCACTTCACCAAGACCACCAACCCGATCACGAACAGCGCCGCGGCAACGATGCCTGCGACGATGACATGCAGCGGGTTGAGCTGTGCAACATCCTTCTCGTACTCGGACCCCTTGCGCACGCCGAAGAACGACCACGCCACGGCCTTGAACGTGCGCACGAACGAGCCGCGGCGGGCGACGGCTTC
>JANOEG010000568.1:0-5291 GCA_031413095.1 Burkholderiales bacterium
GCGTTGACCCGAGGCATCGTCATCGCCGACACCAAGTTCGAGTTCGGCCTCGATGCCGACGGCACGCTGACGCTGATGGACGAAGTGCTGACGCCCGACTCGTCGCGCTACTGGCCGCTGGAGACATACCGTGAAGGCGACAACCCACCGAGCTACGACAAGCAGTTCGTGCGCGATTGGCTCGAAGCCGTGCGCGTCAACGGCCAGCCCTGGAACAAGCGCGCACCGGCGCCGGCCCTGCCTGGCGAGGTCATCGAGAAAACGGCCGCCAAGTACCGAGAGGCGCTGACGCGCCTGGGTGCATGAAGCCCAAGTCAGCGCCGCGCTCGCGCCTGCTGGCCACGCTCGAAGACGCGATCAAGAAGGCCTCCAACCCGATCGAGGCGCAGTGCCTGCGGGCAGAGCGCGCGGCGCTGCTGGCGCGCCAGGGCCAGCTCGAACGGGCGCAGGGCGTGATCGACGAGTTGAACTCGCAACTGGCTTGGCAGCCGCACAACAACCTCGTGCGCGGCTGGGTCGCGCTGGCCGAAGGGCTGCACGGCTACTACAGCGTCATCGGCATCGGCGGCCATGAGCAGCTCGGGCTGGCCTATACGCTGGCCCGCGACAGTGGCGCTGCCGGCACGCGCCTGCGCGCCACCACCGCGGCGTGGCTGGCCAACCTGGCCTTCGGCGATGAAGACGCGGCGCGCATGGTGGCGCTGGTCCGCGAGGCGCTCGACACCGCGGCGCCCGAGCACCGCGGCGCGCGCGCGCGGGCCACGCTGGTGGCCGGCTACGCTTACCACTTCGCTGGCCACAGCGCGCGGGCGCACCCGTGGTACGAGGCCTCGCGCCGCCATGCCATCGCCGAGGGCGACGAGGCGCACCTGTCGGCGCTGATGCACAACCAAGCCTGGATGCGCGCCGCTCAGGTGCGCATGGCGCTGCTGTTCGATGCCAAAGGCCCCAACGACGACGACAAGCAGGCGTTGACGCAGGCGCTGATGGGCGCGGAGTCGATCGGCCACTACGACGCCGGCATCGGCACCGCCTCGCTCGGCTCGCTGGTGCCCACGCTGCGGGCGCAGGTGCTGACAGCGCAGGGCCGCTGGGCCGAGGCGCTGGACTTGTTCGCGGCCAACTTCGACAGCGCGCTCGACGAAGGTTTGAAGCGCATCGTCGCCTGCCTGCTCGCCGACCGCGCCTTGTGCGAGTGGCATCAAGGCCAGGCCGACAAGGCCCGCGCGCTGGCCGGCGCCGCGGAGCAGGCTTTGACCGAGCCGATCGACACCGACGATCGCACGCTGGCGTTGGCGCGGCTGGCGCAGGTGCGCGAGGCCTTGGGTGAGACGACGCTGGCCGCGCAGCACCGCGAAGAGTCGCAGCGCCTGCATGCATTGCACCGCGAGCAGCAGCAGCGCACGGTGGCGCTGTTGGACGAGGCGCTCGCCGGCCTCGACCCGAAACTGCTCTAGCGCAGTTTCAGAACAGCGCCATCGACAGCTTGCGTCGGTACTGGTCGAGCACCGGATCGGCGCTCACTGCAGCGGACTTGCCCGTCACTTCGAGCGCGCCCTTGGCCTCACCGGCCGCAGGCTTGGGCGCGGGCTTGGCCATCACGGCGAGGATGGCCACGTAGGTCTTGCGCGCCAGGTCGCTGCTCCAGGCCTTGTCGCGCATCACGATCTCTAGCAGCTCGTCCATCGCCGCGGTGAAGCGGCCGGCTGCGAAGTGCGTCTGTGCCAACTCGAAGCGGGCGTCGAAATCGCGCTTGTTGGCAGCGATCGCCGAGGCCAGCACCTCGGCGCTGCGGGCCGATGCCGCCTTGCGCTGCGCCGCGATCCAATGGGCGAGTGCGTCGAGCCGCGCATCGAGCATCGTCTTCTTGGCCACCGGCTCGAAGGCTGTCTCCGCTTGGGCGAGTGCACCGCGCTCCAGCAGCAGCTTGATGTAGTCATGGCGCGCGTCGTCGTTCGACGGATCGATCGTCACTGCCTGCTGCAGCTTCGCCAGCGCAGCCTCGGGGTCGCCTTCGGCGATCAGCGCTTCGGCTTCTTCGGTTTCGGCTTCGGCTTCCAACTCGTCGGTGGTCGGCACATGTTTGTCGAGAAAGGCGCGGATCTGCGACTCCGGCAACGCACCGACGAAGCCGTCGATCGGCTGACCCTGATCGAACAACACACAGAACGGAATCGAGCGCACGCCGAAGGCCTGGCTCAACTGGCTGGCGATCTCGGGCTGCTCGTCGCTGTTGAGCTTGGCGAGCTTGAAGCGGCCGGCGTAAGTA
Source organism: Burkholderiales bacterium (assembly GCA_031413095.1). Classification (GTDB taxonomy): domain Bacteria; phylum Pseudomonadota; class Gammaproteobacteria; order Burkholderiales; family Burkholderiaceae_C; genus CADEEN01. Next base: position 2,270 of record JANOEG010000568.1, read on the forward strand.
ACCTCGAGCTTTTCGAGGACCGGGCCGAGCACCTTGCACGGGCCGCACCAGGGCGCCCAGATGTCGAGCAGGATCGGCTGCTGCATCGAGCCATTGATCAGCTCGGCTTCGAAGTTCTGGATCGTGACGTCGATCATGGTCAATAGCAGTTAAGGGGCCGCCACCTACAATTCAAGCCATGAACGAGGCGCAACCGAAAGTGGGTGTGTTGATGGGTTCGGCCAGCGATTGGCCCACCCTGCAACACGCGGCGGCCATTCTCGCCGAGTTCGGTGTGCCGCATGAATGCAAGGTGGTTTCAGCGCACCGCATGCCCGATGAGATGTTCGCGTATGCGATGTCGGCCCGCGAGCGTGGGTTGGTGGCGATCATCGCTGGCGCTGGCGGCGCAGCGCACCTGCCGGGCATGCTGGCTGCGAAGACCGCCGTGCCGGTGCTCGGTGTGCCGGTGCCGAGCAAGCACCTTGCTGGCGTCGACTCGCTGCATTCGATCGTGCAGATGCCCAAGGGTGTGCCGGTGGCGACGTTTGCGATCGGCGACGGCGGCGCGGCCAACGCGGCGCTGTTCGCGGTGGCGATGCTGGCCGTCAACGATGCCTCGCTGGCTGCAAAGCTCGACGCCTATCGCGCAAAGCAGACGGATGTTGCGCGTGCGATGACCAAAGAACTCAAATGAAACCATTGCTGCCGGGCGCCACCGGCCCCGACGGCCGACCGGTCACGCTCGGCGTCATGGGCGGCGGCCAGTTGGGCCGCATGTTCGTGCAGGCCGCGCAGTCGATGGGCTATTTCACGGCCGTGCTCGACCCGGACAAGACCAGCCCCGCGGGCCTCGTCGCGCACTATCACATCGACGCCGAGTACCTCGACGAACAAGGGCTGGCGCAACTGATGCAGCGCTCGGCCGCCATCACCACCGAGTTCGAAAACGTGCCGGCGCCGGCGCTGTACACGCTCGGCGCGCACCGGCCGGTGTCGCCGTCGGCGGAGAGCGTGGCCATCTGTCAGGACCGCGCGGCCGAGAAGCGGCACTTTGTGAAGAGCGGTGTCGCCTGCGCGCCGTTTGCGGTGATCGAGTCAGAGGGCGATCTGGCCAAGGTCGATGCGGCGCTGTTGCCCGGCATCCTGAAAACATCGCGCCTGGGCTATGACGGCAAGGGCCAGGTGCGCGTGCAGGACCGCGCAGCGCTGGCGGCGGCTTGGAGCGAGCTCAAGCAAGTGCCTTGTGTGCTCGAAAAGATGTTACCGCTGCGGCACGAGCTCTCCGTGATCGTGGCCCGTGGCGCCGATGGCACGGTAGTGCAGTTGCCGGTGCAGCAAAACCTACACCGTGACGGCATCCTCGCCGTGACGCAAGCGCCAGCGCCCGACATCGCGCCCGAAACGCAGCGGGCCGCCGCCGAGTCGGCGCAGCGCCTGGCGCAAGAGATGAGCTACCTCGGCGTGCTCTGCGTCGAGTTCTTCGTCTTGCAGGACGGCTTGCTCGTCGCCAACGAAATGGCGCCGCGGCCGCACAACTCGGGCCACTACAGCATCGATGCCTGCGACGTCTCGCAGTTCGACCTGCAGGTGCGCTGCATGACCGGCCTGCCGTTGCCGGCGCCGCGCCTGCATTCGAGCGCGGTCATGCTGAACCTGCTCGGTGACCTGTGGTTCGATGCGCAGGGCCAGGAGCGCACGCCGCCGTGGAACGACGTGCTCGCGCTGCCCGGCGCGCACCTGCACCTGTACGGCAAAGCCGGCGCGCGGCGCGCGCGCAAGATGGGCCATCTCACCATCACCGGGGCCGATGCAGCGACTGCGCGCTCTGTGGCATTGCAGGCCGCAGCGCTGTTGGGCCTGCCACCGTTCTGACGTGCTGCTCGACGGCAAAGCCCCTGACGCCATCACGCAGGCAGCCGAGAAGCTCGCTGCCGGCGAACTCGTCGCCTTCCCCACCGAAACCGTCTACGGCCTCGGCGCGCGCGCCGATGACGATGCCGCCGTGGCCAGGATCTTCAGCGCCAAGGGCCGGCCGAGCGAGCATCCGCTGATCGTGCATGTCGTCGATGCCGACCATGCCCAGGTCTTTGCGCGCGACTGGCCTGCGCTCGCGCAGCGGCTGGCCGCCGCCTTCTGGCCCGGCCCGCTGACGCTGATCGTGCCGCGGCGCGCCGGCGTCGGTGCCGCCGCCGCCGGCGGCCAGGACACGATCGGTCTGCGCTGCCCCTCGCACCCGCTGGCGCATGCGCTGCTGGTCGACTGTGCGGCGCGCGGCGTGCCCGGTGTGGCGGCGCCGAGCGCGAATCGCTTCGGCCGTGTCAGTCCGACCACCGCCGCGCATGTGGCCGACGAGTTCGGCGACGCTCTCACGGTGCTCGACGGCGGCGCCTGCGACGTCGGCATCGAATCGGCAATCGTCGATTGCTCGCGCGCGAATGACATCGGACCGGTGCTTCTGCGTCCCGGTGCGCTGACACGAGAAGCGCTGCAGGCCGCCGCAGGCGTCGCGCTGGCCGAGGCCGACGCGGATGCCCCGCGCGCCTCGGGCACGCTCGAGGCGCACTACGCGCCGCGCGCTACCGTGCGCCTGATGCCTAGCGCCGCGCTGGCCGACGCGCTGACGATCTGGTGCGAGGCTCGCGCTGCCGCGCCGCGCAGCGCCGCTCGGAGCCAGCCGACCCTGGCGGTATATTCGCGCACCGTGCGAACGCCGTCGCGCTCCGGCGATCTGGGGCTCGTTGTGCGCAGCATGCCAACCGGGGCCCGTGCCGCGGCGTTCGAGTTGTTTGCGATGCTGCGTGAACTCGACTCGCTGGGCGTGGCTCTGATCTGGGTCGAGCAACCCCCACCCGGCGGCGAGTGGGACGGCGTGCGGGACCGTCTGCAACGGGCCGCAGCTGCAGCACAGCAAACCCCCTGAGTTTTTTGGAGATCGCATGAATTCGAGTTGGATCACGCAGGGGGTATCGGGCCCCCATGGTCCGGGCACGCCCGACCCGGCCCCCCGTGGGGGCGCAAGAAAACTTGGGGCGGCCCGGCG
>JANOEG010000569.1:0-1638 GCA_031413095.1 Burkholderiales bacterium
CACGAAGTCGGTCAGCTCGATGATGAGTCCCGACTCTTCGGCGATCTGGATGAAGGTGCCCGGTTCGATGGTGCCGCGCTCGAGATGGTGCCAGCGCGCCAGCGCTTCGAAGCCGCGCAGGCGACCGTTGCTGATGTTGAACAGCGGCTGGTAGGCCACGCTCAACTCGCCGCGCGACAACGCTTGCCGCAGGTCCGACTCGATCATCATGCGCTGCGCCACTTCGGTGTGCAGCTCGGCGTCGAACAACGCGTAGCGCGCCTTGCCGGCAGCCTTGGCGCGGTACATCGCGATGTCGGCGTCGCGCACCACCTCTTCGGGCGTGGCGTAGCCGAGTTTGCTGAAGGTGATGCCGATGCTGGCGCTGGTGCTGACGTTGACGCCGCCGATTTGCATCGGCTGCTTGAGCACCTGCTGCAGCCGCTCGGCCATGTTGGTGGCCGCGCTCTCTTCACCCACCTGGTGCAGCAGCACCGCGAACTCGTCGCCCCCCAGGCGCGCCACCATGTCGCCCGGACGCACATGGTCCTGGATGCGGCGCGACACCTGGATCAGGAAAGCATCGCCGGCCGAGTGGCCCATGCTGTCGTTGATCAGCTTGAAGCGGTCGAAGTCGAGGAACATGACGGCGAAGTGGCGCTGCGCATCGTCGCGCACCGCGGCCAGGGCCTGCGACAGCATCGAGTAGAAGCGGCTGCGGTTGGGCAAGCCCGTCAGGCTGTCGTGGAAGGCGATGTGGTTCAACTGCGCTTCGGCATGGCGGCGCGCGCTGATGTCCTGCAATTGCAGGATCAGGCAAGGCGCTTCGGAGCTGGACTCGGTGAAGAAGGCGCAGTGCAGGGCGGCCCACAAGTCGGCGCCGCCGGCATGCAGGCAGCGCACTTCGGCATTGAAGGTTTCGAGTTCGCGCACGCCGATGCGGGCGAAGTCGCGCTCGACCACGGGGCGGTCGGCCGCGGCCACAAGGTCCGAAAACGGTTTGTCTGCCAGCGCCTGGCCTCGGTCATAGCCCAGGATGCCGGCCAACGCCGTGTTGGCTTGCAGGATGCGGCCATCGACCGAGACCAGCGCCATGCCGATCGACGCGTGCGTGAAAGCGCTGTGAAAGCGCCGCTCGCTCTCCGACAGCGCCTCGACGTGGCGAGCGGCCTGCTTGGCTTCCCTCTCGGCGGCTTCGATGCGGCCGCGGCGAATCGCTTCCTGCGCTTCCTGCTGGCGCATGAAGTAGTGCACCGTCGTCAGCAACATGGCCACCACAGGCAGCGCACCGAACAGAACGCTGATGCCGGACTGGCGCACGGTCAGACTCAGCAGCGCGGCGATCAGCGCGCTGCCACCGTAGGCGATGCCGATCGTGCCGAAGTTGGTCACGAAGTCGCGCGCGTTGAAGGTCTCGCCGCGTTTCAACGTGATGACCATCGACACGAAGACCATGTTCAGCACGAAGTAGAAGACCGCCACCAGGCAGGCGATCAGCAGCAACAGGCCCGGCGCCATCACCGATCGGCTCGTGGTCCAGGCCAGGGCGTACTCCATGACGTGGCCGGCGATGCTCATCGCCACCGCGGCCATGGCCAGGCTGCCGATGCGGCTCGTCCAGCGTTTTGACGACCGGTACGAACCGACGAATGATTCGCC
>JANOEG010000570.1:0-2131 GCA_031413095.1 Burkholderiales bacterium
GCCCTTTCGCGACCTGCGCGTCGAGCAGCGCGTCGATCAGAGTCGACAGTCGCTTCGACTCGCGAAGTGCCGCATGACCGACGGCCGGACGCAGGCCGATCTCTCCGCCGCGCTCCTTATTGTCGTCCTCGCTGACCTGTCGCGACACGGCGGCAAAGTCTTCGCCGCCGCGGATGCGCGCCAGCGCAGCCTCGGCGCGGGCGCGGCGCTCGGCGACCGTGGCGTCGTTGCTGCCCTCGGGGACCTTGATCAGCACCTGGGCGATGTTGTATTGCACCTCTCCGGCAGCGCCGTTGCCGCGCTGCTTGTCGATCAGCGCGTCGATTTCACCGTCGGTGATCCGGATGCGTTGCGCCACCTCGCGCTCGCGCACGCGCTCGACCATCATCTGGTCGCGCAGATTGGCGCGAAAGCGCGGCAGGTCCATGCCGTCCTGCACCAGGCGCTGGCGCAACTGCGCCGGTGTGAGCTGGTTCTGGTTGGCGACCACGGCGACGGCGCGATCGACCTCGTTGTCGTCGACGCGGATGCCGCTGTCACGGGCGTGGGAGAGCATCGCGCGCTCTTCAACCAGTGATTCGAGGATCATGTTGCGGAACTCGCCATCGGCGGGCAGCCGCTGGTTCTTGCGCTGCGCATCGGCGCGTGCCAGGGCCATGCGCTGGTTCAACTCGAACGCGGTCACCAGTTCCTGATTGACGACGACGGCGATGTGGTCGCCGGGGCGCAGCGTCGGTGCGCCGCGCAGCGTTTGCGCGGGCGCCGCGCCGGCAGCCAGGGCCGCAGCAAGGCACGCCAGGAGCGCATGGAGGCGAGTTGAGTTCATCATCGATCAGCAGGCGGCGGGGAGGGGGCAGGGGAGACGCTGTTGCCCGTGTACGTGCGCAACGGTGGATCGCTGCGATCTTCGCGCAGCAGTGTGTAGCCGGGGATATTGTCCTTCAAGACCGCCAGCGGGTTCGATCCCAGCCGCGACAGGCCCACCAGTTCGAGCTGCAGCAGCAACCGCGTCGTTGCCTCGGCGCGGCCGGTGGAGATGCGTTCGGCGACGAGTCGGCCGATCCAGCAGCCGGCGTCGTATTCGAAGCCGGCCAGCGAATCGGTGATACGGCTGTCGCGCATCGAGTAGTTGACGCGGCCGACACCGTAGAGCGTGCCTCGGCAATCGTTGCTGCTGTTCGCGCTGCCAGCGCCCCTCTCTCTCGCGTACAGCGGCCACTGCCAGCCGATGTCGAGTTGCTCGCTGGCGCCGCGGGTCAGGCGGTAGGCGGCCGAGAGCGTGCGAAACGGCCCTGGCTGATAGCGCGCCGAAAGCAGCGAGCGCGTGGCGCGGTCGAGCTCCGGGCTGTACTGCACCGCGGCGTCGAACGTCCACTTTGACGACAGGTGCGCACTGCCGTTGAGCAGCACATCGGAAAAGCGCTGTTCGAGCGGCACGCCGTCAGGCGTGATGCGCTGTTCGCGCAGCAGGTAGCGCTGCGCAATGCCCAGGCGCAAAGCTTCATTGCCGTTGGCCCGGTCGATCAGGCGCGTGGTGACCCCGGCCGTGATCTGGTGTGCGTCGCTGACGCGATCGACGCTGGCAAAGGCGTTGTCGCTGAAGACCGAGATGGTGTTGAAGTCCTTGGCTGCGGTGTCGAACAGCGGCAGCGAGTCTTGCGCGCGGTAGGGCGTGTTCACGTAGAGCACGCGCGGCTCCAGGGTCTGGGTGAGGCGCCGTGCGCCCCACAGCGCGGCGCGTTCGAACTGCATCCCACCGTCGAGGCTCAAGGTCGGCACGGCACGCGAGACCCGCGTGCGGCCGTCGCTCATCGGCGTGTCGGTGTGGTACTGCGCCAGGTTCAGCGCCACCCGCGGCGTGAACCACGCACCGGCGTCGCGCCAAGTGTGGCTGGCCTGGGCCAACAGGTGCAGGCGTTCGCCATCGGGGCGCGGCGGCGTGCCGGGATCGCTGCGCGTCAAGCGGAAGCGGTTGGCCTCGGCCTCGAACGACAGATCCGGGCCGCTCGCCCAAGGCCGGCCGATGCCGCGCCAGCCGATCTGCGGCGCGCGGTGGTAGGGCGCGGTGATCAGCGCCAGCGGATCGGCGTCCTGCAGCACCTGCCAGTACTGCACGCGGGCGTAGGTCGTG
>JANOEG010000571.1:0-8217 GCA_031413095.1 Burkholderiales bacterium
AGCGCCGAACGCTGGGAGCGATTCGTCTGGAACGTGACGCGCCAGCCGCGGCTCAACGCACATCCTGCGCTGGCCGATCCCACGCCGTGGTCTGTCGATGCGTTCGCCCATGCCGCCGCACCGCTGGCCTGGTGGCGCACCGAGCGCCAGACCTTCATCCCGCTGCCGGATATCAAACAAGCGGTGTTCACGATCGGCATCGACTCACAGCCGCTGGCCGACGGCATCGACACGCCTGACAAGGCCGCGAAGCTGCACGCCGCCATCGCATCGATGAGCGACTCGGTGCTCGCCTACCGCAGCCTGACCAGCGTGCGCACGCCGCTGCTGGCGTGGCTCCAAGCGCGCGCGACAGCGCGCGCTTAGCGACAACGACGGGCGAATGTGAAGACCGAGCCGATCGTTCCGGCGGTCATCGACTTCTCGCAGGGCGTGCCGCGCTCGCCGGCATTCGACGACGTCTATCACCCCCGTGAAGGTGCGGTCGAACAAGCGCGCGCCGTGTTCCTCGCCGGCAACGGCCTGCCCGAGCGCTGGGATGGCCGAAGCCGCTTCACGATCCTCGAAACCGGCTTCGGATTGGGCAACAACTTCCTCGCCACCTGGGCCGCCTGGCGCGACGACCCGCAGCGCTGCAATCGGCTGCACTTCGTGTCACTGGAGAAACACCCTCCGACCCGCGAAGACCTGACGCGCGCCTTGGCAGACTCGCCATTCCCATCGCTGGCCCGAGCGCTCGTCGAGGCTTGGCCTCCGCTCACACCCAACTTCCACCGCCTCTCGTTCGACGCTGGCCGCTTGCAGTTGCTGCTCTGTCTCGGTGATGCAGCCACACTGGCGCGTGAACTCGTCGCACGCGTCGATGCGTTTTATCTCGACGGCTTTGCACCAGCGCGCAACGAAGCGATGTGGTCGCCGCCGCTCTTCAAGTCCTTGGCCCGGCTCGCCGCGCCCGACGCCACTGCGGCCACCTGGAGCGCCGCCCGCGTGGTGCGCGACGGCTTGACCGCAGCCGGCTTCATCGTGCAAAGCGCAGCCGGCCCAGGGGCCAAACGCGAGATCACGTTGGCGCGCTATGCGCCGCGCTTTGCGCCCGCCGCGCCGCCCGGCCGTGTGCTGCCCACTGCAGCGCCAAGCCACGCCATCGTCATCGGCGCTGGCATCGCCGGAGCGGCCGCGGCGCGCGCGATGGCCCACCAAGGTGTGCCCTGCACGGTGCTCGACGCGCAAGCAGAGCCTGCCACGCAAGCCTCGGGCAACCCAGCCGGTTTATTTCACGGCACGGTCGGTGCCGACGACACGGTGCACACGCGCTGGCACCGCGCGGCCAGTTTTGCCGCCGCCGCGTGGGTTCGCGAATCGCAGGCCGGCGCGTGCGATGGCCTGCTGCGCCTGAACGGCACTCACGACGTGTCCGCAATGCGGGCCCAACTTGCCGCACAGCGCTTGCCGCCGGGTTACGTGCAGGCACTCGATGCTGCGCAGGCTTCGCAGTGCGCCGGCGTGCCGCTCACACAATCGGCCTGGCTGTTTGCGCAAGGCGGCTGGGCAAACCCGACAGCGCTGGTTCAGGACGCGCTGGCCACACCCGGCGTCACTTGGCGGGGCGATGCGCATGTGCATTCGATCGAACGCAGTGCTGACGGTTGGCTCGTGCTCGACCGATCTGCAGGTGTGATCGCCGAGGCGCCCGTGCTCGTGCTCGCCAACGCCGACGACGCACTGCGCCTGGCGCAGTTGCCGCGCGCCTGGGTCGATCGCGTGCGCGGCCAGGTGACCTGGCTGGCGGCGTCAGACAGCGCGTCAATGCCGCGGCTGCCGATCGCCAGCGGCAGCTACGTGCTGCCGCTGCCCAACGGCGGCGGGTTGCTGCTCGGTGCCACCAGCGAGCCCGACGACGAAGATCACGAAGTGCGAGCCGCCGACCACGCGCTGAACCTCCAGCGCGCGCAGCACTTGCTCGGCGCCAATGTGGCACGCGACGGCGCGGTGCTGCACGGCCGTGTCGGCTGGCGCGTTGTCACGCGCGATCGCCTGCCGCTGCTGGGCCTGGCACCCGATCTGGCGGCGCCGTTGCCGATGCGCCGCGGCGCATCAAGCCTGCTGGCGCGCCAGCCCGGCCTGTACCTGCACACGGCCCTCGGCTCGCGCGGCCTGACCACCGCCGCGCTCGGCGGCGAGCTGATCGCGGCGCAGATCTGCGGTGCCCCGTGGCCGCTCGAAGCCGATCTGGTCGACGCGATCGACCCGGCTCGTTTCTCAAGGAAGCGCTGGGCCGCTCCCGAGCTTTCTTGAGGCCCCCTCGGGGGGCCTGACGCGAAGCGGCAGGTATGGGGGCACCACGACTGCTCAGAACAGGCCGGTGATGCGGCCGTCGTCGCCGACGTCGATGTTGCAAGCCGACGGCACTTTCGGCAGCCCCGGCATCGTCATGATGTCGCCGCAGACCATGACCACGAACTCGGCGCCGGCCGCCAGCCGCACCTCCCGGATCTGGATCACATGCCCCGTCGGCGCACCGCGCAGCAACGGGTCGGTGGAGAACGAGTACTGCGTCTTGGCCACGCACACCGGGTAGTGGCCATAGCCATCGGCTTGCAGCCGGACAATCTGCGCGCGCACCTTGCTGTCGGCCGCAATGTCGGCGGCGCCGTAGATCTTGGTCGCGATCGCCTTCATCTTGTCCCACAGCGTCGCGCTGTCTTCGTAGACGAACTTGAAGTCGCCCGGCACCTCGCACAGGCGCACCACTTCGCGCGCCAGGTCCGCAGCACCGGCGCCACCCTCGGCCCAGTGGCGCGCCAGCACGACCTTGGCGCCGTGGTGCGCCAGCTTGTCCATCAGCAGATGCACTTCCGCGTCGGTGTCTTCCGTGCGGTGGTTGATGGCGACCACACAGGACAGGCCGTAGTGGTTGCGGATGTTGTTGACATGCCGCTCCAGGTTGGCAATGCCTAGTTCAAGCGCGGCCAGATCAGGCCGCGCCAGATCCTTCACTTCCACGCCGCCATGGAACTTCAGCGCGCGGATCGTCGCCACCAGCACCACCGCATCCGGTCGCAGCCCACTCTTGCGGCACTTGATGTCGATGAACTTTTCCGCGCCCAGGTCGGCGCCGAAGCCGGCTTCGGTGACGACGTAGTCGGCGAGCTTCAGCGCCGTCTTGGTCGCCAGCACTGAGTTGCAGCCGTGCGCGATGTTGGCGAACGGCCCGCCGTGGATGAAGGCCGGCGTGTGTTCTAGCGTCTGCACGAGGTTGGGCGCCAGCGCGTCCTTGAGCAGCGCCGTCATCGCGCCATGGGCCTTCAGGTCGCGGGCGCGGATCGGGTGGCCCTCGCGCGTGCTGCCGCAGACGATGTTGCCCAGCCGATGCTTCAAGTCCTGCAGCGACATGGCCAGACAGAAGATCGCCATCACCTCCGACGCGACGACGATGTCGAAGCCGTCTTCGCGCGGATAGCCGTTGCCGGGGCCGCCGAGCGCGACGGTGGTGTCGCGCAGCGCCCGGTCGTTCATGTCCATGACGCGCTTCCACGTGATGCGGCGCACGTCGAAGCCGAGTTCGTTGCCGTGATGGATGTGGTTGTCGATCATCGCGGCCAGCAGGTTGTTGGCCAGCGCGATGGCGTTGAAGTCGCCGGTGAAATGCAGGTTGATGTCCTCCATCGGCACCACCTGCGCCCGGCCGCCGCCGGCCGCACCGCCTTTCATGCCGAAGACCGGTCCGAGCGAAGGCTCGCGCAAGCAGACCACGCATTGCTTGCCGATGTGGTTGAGCGCATCACCCAGGCCGACCGTCGTCGTCGTCTTGCCCTCGCCGGCGGGCGTCGGACTGATCGCGGTGACCAGCACCAGCTTGCCGTTGTGGCGATCTTGCCGATCAGCGAGCGCGTGCACGAAGTCCAGCGAGACCTTGGCCTTGGTACGGCCATACGGTTCGATCGCGTGCTCGGGGATGCCCAGCGAGGCCGCGATTTCGACAATGGGCCGCGGCGTCGCCGCCTGTGCAATCTGGATGTCCGAACTCATTGAAGTACCTTCGTGCTGCGCACTGCGGTGCGAGCCCCTTCGGACGGCCGAGCGGGGCTCATGCGTAGTCCACGCGTTTGACGCCTTGCGCGGTGCCGAGCAGGCAGACGCTGGCGCGATGACGGGCGAAGAGGCCGACCGCGACGACGCCGGGCCACTGGTTGATCTCGGCTTCCATCGCCAACGGGTCGGTGATCTGCAAGCCATGCACATCGAGCAGCGGGTGGCCGTTGTCGGTGACAACACCCTCGCGCAAGACGGCACGGCCGCCGATGTCGGCGAAGCGGCGCACGATGCGCTGGTGCGCCATCTCGATGATCTCCACCGGCAACGCAAAACGGCCGAGCACATCGACCTGCTTGCTCTGGTCGGCGATGCAGATGAAGCGTTCGGCGAGGTCGGCGACGATCTTCTCGCGCGTCAGCGCCGCGCCGCCGCCCTTGATCATGAAACCGCGGCGGTCGATCTCGTCGGCGCCGTCGATGTAGACCGGCACACGGTCGATCTCGTTGGCATCGAAGACGGCGATGCCATGGGCGCGCAGGCGCTCGGTGCTCTGCTGCGAACTCGACACGGCGCCGACGATGCGCGCACGCTGATCGGCCAACGCGTCGATGAACTTGTTGACGGTGGAGCCGGTTCCCACCCCGACAACGCTGCCAGGGACCACAAAATCGAGCGCGGCGCGGCCGACCAGAGTCTTCAATTCATCTTGCGTCATCGTGAAAACGAGCAGAGGTGGGTGACGGGCGTTCTTGCGAACGGCTGCGAGAATCCTTGCAGATTATGTCGTTGGTCCCCTACGCCCTCACCCGCCCTTTTCTCTTCGGCCTCGATGCAGAACGTGCGCATGACCTCACGCTGGCATCGCTGGAGCACCTGCAGAACACGCCCGCGCAGGCTTTCTGGCAGCAGCCGCGCATTGCCGACCCGGTCAACATCGCCGGCCTCGCCTTCCCCAACCGCGTCGGCCTCGCCGCCGGACTGGACAAGGGCGGCCGCGCCATCGATGGCCTGGGCGCGATGGGTTTCGGCTTCATCGAGGTCGGCACGGTGACGCCGCTGGCGCAGCCGGGCAACCCCAAGCCGCGCATCTTCCGCGTGACCGACGCCAAGGCCCTGGTCAACCGGCTGGGTTTCAACAACGATGGCCTCGACGCCTTCATAGGCCACGTGCAGCGCGCCAAGAGCTTCCGTGCCCAAGGCGGCGTGTTGGGCCTGAACATCGGCAAGAACGCCGCGACGCCGATCGACAAGGCGGCTGACGACTACCTGGCCTGCATGCGCGGTGTCTATCCGCACGCCGACTACGTCACCGTCAACATCTCGAGCCCGAACACGCAGAACCTGCGCGCCCTGCAGAGCGACGAGCAACTGCAGTGGCTGCTGCAGCGACTGATGGAGCGTCGCGCCGAGCTGGCGCGTGACTACGGCCCAAAGCCGATCTTTGTCAAGATTGCGCCCGACCTCGATGAAGAAGAGGTCAAGCTGATCGCGGCGACGCTGCAGCGCCATGGCATCGACGGTGTCATCGCCACCAACACCACCGTCTCGCGCCACGGCGTCAACCACCTGCCCAACGGGCAGGAGACCGGCGGTCTGTCGGGTGCGCCGCTGCTGGCTGGCAGCAACCGCGTCATCCGCCTGCTGCGCACCGCGCTCGGCCCCAGCTTCCCGATCATCGGTGTCGGCGGTGTGATGAGCGGCGACGACGCGCGCTCGAAGATCAAGGCCGGCGCAAACCTGGTCCAGATCTACACCGGCTTGATCTATCGCGGGCCGGCACTGGTGCCGGAAGTGGCGCGGGCCTTGCGCGGCTGAAGTAGGCGCTACAGATCACGCGCGAGTGCCGCGAATTCGCCGAGCACGAAGGCCAGGAACGGCGGCACGCAGCCGATGTGGCCGGACGGCACCAAAGCGCAGTCGGTCAGGTTGACGTTACTGCTGCCGCGCGAGCGCATCGTCTGCAGTGTGTGCGCCGAACTCACGTAGGGCACCGTCTGGTCATCGCGGCCATGGAAGAGCCGGAGCGGCGCCGCCGGCACCCAGTCATGAACATTGGAGAGGCGTTCGACGGCCGCGTTGTCGTCGGCCAGGTAGTTGTCGATCAACGTGGTGTCGAAGACGACGTCGGCGTCGTCTTCGAGCAGCCGCTTCAAGAGCTGCTCGCGCACTTCACGGCGCACGGTCGAGCCCAGGTGGCGCAGCACGCCGGGACTGACCAGCAAACCGAGGGCGGGATCTTCCTCGCAGACCCGGCGCAGCAGTTCGTCGAGCGCTACACCGACGTGGTACGGGCCAGCGCCCGCAACGACAGCCTGCAGGCGGGCGAGTTGCGGACCGCCGGCAGCCTGCAGCGCCCGGTGCGCGGCCACGGTGGCATAGCCGCCTTCGGAATAGCCGGCCAGAAAGAGTTGCCCGTTGTCGACGATGCCATTCCTCGATCGCCATGTGGTCGCGGCCGTCAGCAAGTCGACCACAGCGGCCGCTGAAGGCGCCGACAACAGGTAGGGATGCGGCGCCCCTTTGGAGGCGCCGTAGCCGACATAGTCCGCGGTGACCACGATATAGCCGAGTGATGCCAACACAACGGCCGCTTCGTCCGCCGTCGCGTGATTGCTTGGCGCCTCGGCGTCCTTGACGATCGTGCCGTGCTGGTAGCCGAGAACGGGGCTCTTCGCGCCCGCTGTCTTGACCGGCACGCTGACCAGCCCCGAGGCGACGATGTCATTGCCCCGCGCATCGATCGTCCGGTAGGTCAGGCGGTGGTTGATGACGTCGTACAGCGGCGTCAACGGCGGGCTGCGGCTGCCCGGCGCTTGCAGGCCCTCATTGATGCTGGCGATGGCAATGCGGTTGAGTTGCGTCGCCGATTCGAGCCGCCCCGCGCCAGAGGGCTCGGCCACCACGGGCGGCGGCTCCTGTTGGGCCGGCGACGGGGCACCTCCGCCGCCACCACAGGCGGCGGCGACAAGCAGCATTGCTATCGGCAGCAGCCGAAGCACTTGTCCGAGCCGACCCACACGCATGGATTGATGGTACTGCGCGTGAACCGGCGTGGCCGGCACGCGGCGCATGCGTTCAGTGAAGCGGCACGCCTGTCTTGCTTTGAAGCTCTTCGCGCGTCACGCCCGGCGCCATCTCGACCACCTTCAGGCCTTGCGGCGTCACGTCCATCACCGCCAGGTCGGTGATGATGCGATTGACCACGCCGACACCGGTGAGCGGCAAGGTGCACTGCGCAAGAATCTTCAGGTCGGTCGTGCCGTCCTTCTTCTTGGCCACATGCTCCATCACGACGATGCAGCGCTTGACGCCGGCCACCAGGTCCATGGCACCGCCCATGCCCTTGACCATCTTGCCGGGGATCATCCAGTTGGCGAGATCGCCTTTCTCACTGACCTGCATCGCGCCCAGGATCGACAGGTTGATCTTGCCGCCGCGGATCATCGCAAAGCTGTCGTGGCTGCCGAAGATGCTGCTGCCGGGAATCGTGGTCACCGTCTGCTTGCCGGCATTGATGAGATCGGCATCAACTTCGGTGTCGGTCGGAAACGGGCCGATGCCCATCATGCCGTTCTCGCTTTGCAGCCAGACCTCGATGTCCTTGGGCACGAAGTTGGCCACCAGCGTCGGGATGCCGATGCCGAGGTTGACGTAGTAGCCGTCCTTCAGTTCACCGGCCGCCTTGGCCGCCATCTGGTCTTGAGTCCATGCCATGGTGTTGCTCCTCAGGCGGGCCGCGTGGTGCGCTTCTCGATGCGCTTCTCGGGGGTGGCGTTGTGCACGATGCGGTGCACATAGATGCCCGGCAGGTGAATGTCGTCGGGCGCCAGTTCGCCAACCTCGACGATCTTCTCGACCTCGACGATGCAGAGTTTGCCGGCCATCGCTACGGCTGGGTTGAAATTGCGCGCGGTCAGCCGGAAGCGAAGGTTGCCGCTCTTGTCGGCAACGTCTGCTTTGACCAGCGACACGTCGGGCATCAGCGAACGCTCCATCACATACGTGCGGCCGTCGAACTCGCGCAGCTCCTTGCCGTCGGCGACGATCGTGCCGACGCCGGTGGCGGTGAAGAAGGCCGGGATGCCGGCGCCGCCGGCGCGCAGCTTCTCGGCCAGCGTGCCCTGCGGCGTGAACTCGAGCTCGAGTTCGCCGGCCAGGTACTGGCGCTCGAACTCCTTGTTC
>JANOEG010000572.1:0-5820 GCA_031413095.1 Burkholderiales bacterium
CGCACGGGTCGCTGAAAGCGCGGCTGTGCGTCGAAGGACGCGAAGCGCTGGTCCGCTACTGCGAGACGCATGGCGTGCCGCACCGGCGTTGCGGCAAGCTGGTGGTGGCGGTTGATCAAAGCGAGATCGCCGCGCTCGACGCGCTGCACGCGCAGTCACTGGCCAATGGCGTGACTGATGCCCGGCTGATCAGCGGCGCCGAGGCGCGTGCGATGGAACCTGCGCTTACCGCCGTCGCAGCGCTGCACTCACCCTCAACCGGCATCATCGACAGCCACGCCTACATGCTCGCGCTGCAAGGCGATGCCGAAGACCGCGGCGCGCTGTTTGTGTTTCACAGCCCGTTCGACGGTGCGACGGTGACGCCAGACGGGTTTGAAGTGCGCGTCGGCGGCGCTGAGCCGATGCAGCTTTCAACGCGCCTGTTGATCAACGCCGGCGGTCTGTTTGCCAGCGAGGCGGCTTCGCGCATCGAAGGCCTTGGCGCGAGTCACATCCCGCGCACGCGCTGGTGCAAGGGCCATTATTTTTCGCTCAGCGGCCGAGCGCCGTTCTCGCGCCTGATCTATCCGATGCACAACCGCGCCGGGCTCGGCACGCACTTCACGCTGGACCTCGGCGGCCAGGGCCGCTTCGGCCCCGATGTGGAGTGGCTGGCCGAAGACGCTGCCGAGGACTACACCGTCGATGCCTCACGCGCCGCCACGTTCACGCGCGACATCCGCCGCTACTGGCCTGCCATGCGCGACGACGCCCTCGCGCCGGCCTACACCGGCTTGCGGCCGAAGGTCGTCGGGCCGGGTGAGCCGGCGGCAGACTTCCGCATTGATGGGCCGGAGGTGCATGGCGTGCCGGGGCTCGTCAACCTGTTCGGCATCGAGTCACCCGGGCTGACGGCGTCGCTCAGCGTGGCGGCGCGAGTGCTCAGTGCTTGCGGCCCGTAGCGTTGGCCAACACATCGGCCCCCGTCATCCCCGCAAACAACTGCGCCGCCTTCAGCTTGATCTCGAGCAGTTCATTGGCGTTGACCGAGAACTGCCCTGTGGTCTTGTTGACTTCGACGCTGAACTCGACGTCCTTGCCGTGGTGCGTCAGCGTGCCGCTGGTGAATTCGTAGTCGGCGCTGTCCCAGGGCAGGCCGCGCTTTGACACATCCCAGTCCTTGTATTCGACCTTCAGGATGTCGCCGCTGGCCAGGTCAAGCATGCCGCTGCCGTTGATGACCTCGTCACTCTGTTCGACCGTGACCGCGATGGGTACTTTCAGCTCCATGACAGTACCGCCCCTCAATCAATATGGTGTGGCCCCAATTCTCGCACCCGACCGCAACGCGCCGGCTTGGCGTAAGTTCGGCCCGATGAGCCCGACTCAGAGGAGACCGCCATGACTGAACACCAGACACTCGATGCCATCGTCATCGGCGCCGGCAAAGCCGGCCCGTCGATGGCCGCCCGCTGCGCCAAGCAAGGCTTGAACACCGTGCTGATCGAACGCGGCGCACTCGGCGGCACCTGCGTCAACAACGGCTGCGTGCCGACGAAAACCTGGGTCGCCAGTGCCCGCGCCGCACAGGTGGCCCGGCGCGCGGCCGAGTGGGGCGTCGTGCTCGATGCGCCGGTGCGCGTGGACATGGCCGCGGTGCGTGCGCGCAAGGACAAGATCATCGCGGCCTCGCACCAGTCGCTCGCCAGCTGGCTCGGCAGCACGCCGAACCTCCGTGTGGTGCAGGGCGAGGCCCGCTTCACCGGGCCACGAACGCTGCGGGTCGGTGACACTGAATACACCGCGCCGCGCATCTTACTGAATGTCGGCGGCGCACCGCTGCGGCCGGCGATGCCGGGACTCGATGATGTCCACGCGCTCGACAACCGCGGCATCCTCGAACTCGACACCGTGCCCGAGCACCTGGTGGTGATCGGCGGCAGCTACATCGGCCTCGAGTTCGCGCAGATCTTCCGCCGCTTCGGCTCGCAGGTCACGGTCTGCGAGATGGGGCCTCGCCTCATTGCGCGCGAGGACGAAGCGGTGTCCGCCGAGGTGCAGCGTGTGCTCGAGCGCGAGGGCATCGTGATCCGCGCCAATGCCAAATGCCTGTCGGTCGCACGCGAGGGCGCCAGCGGCGTGCGCGTGCGCACCGCGTGCGAGTCCGGCGAGCCCGATGTCATCGGCTCGCACCTGCTGCTGGCGGTCGGCCGCACGCCGAACACGGCCGGCCTCGGCCTCGACGCCGCCGGTGTTGCCACCGATGCGCGTGGCTACATCACCGTCGACGACCAGTTGCGAAGCAGTGCCGAGGGCGTCTGGGCGCTTGGCGACTGCAATGGCCGCGGCGCCTTCACGCACACCTCGTACAACGATTACGAGATCGTTGCCGCCAACCTGTTCGACAACGACCCGCGCCGCGTCAGCGACCGCATCCCCGTCTACGCGCTGTTCACCGACCCGCCGCTGGCGCGCATCGGCATGAACGAACGCGACGTGCGCGCCAGCGGCAAACCGGCCCTGATGGCGCGCATGCCGATGTCGCGCGTCGGCCGCGCGCGCGAGGCCGGCGAGACGCAGGGCTTCATGCAAGTTCTGGTCGATGCACAAACGCAGCGCATCCTCGGCGCGACGATGCTCGGCCTGAACGCCGACGAAGTCATCCACGGCCTGCTCGACGTGATGGCTGCGGGGTTGCCGTACACGACGATCCGGCGCACGGTGCACATTCACCCGACGGTGTCGGAGCTGGTGCCGACGCTGCTGGAAGGACTCAAGCCGCTGACCTGAGCCACCCGGCGGCGGCCGATTCGTTGAGGCCGCGCAAGCGTCGGCCGCAGTCGCCGGGGAGAATGCCTCGATGTATCGACTGGTGCGCCCGATCGTGATTTCCGCTCTGCTGTGCATTGCTGCGGTGGCAATCGCGCAGACGCGCGAAGCGTCACCGATGCCGGGCGACTACCGCATCGTCAACGGCCGGGTCGATCGCGGCACCTACGTTGGCTGGCGCTTGTTTCACAGCGCCTGCCACACCTGCCATGGCGTCGCCGGTGTCGGCACCACCGTGGCGCCGAACCTGCTCGAGCGCATCCCCAACATGACGCCGCGTGACTTCGCGTCGAAGGTGCTGACGAGCTACCGCCTCGTCTCACCGGCCGATGAAGGCAGCACGCAGGCGCGAGACGCCACGCTCGAAGAGATCCTGAAGCGCGATCGCAGCGCCGCGCGCGGCCAAGTGCTGATGCCGGCCTGGGGCGGGCATGCCGAGGTGCCGCCGCATGTGCTCGACCTGTACGCCTACCTGTCGGCGCGCGCGGCAGGCGATCTGGGGCCGGGCGAGCCGAAGGTGATGCCACGCGTCAAGCGCAAACGCTGAACAGCGTCAGGCCGCAACGTTCACTCGGTGCCGGCCGTTCCGCTTGGCCTCATACAGCGCTGCATCTGCGCGCGCGATCGTCGCAAGCGGCGTGGCGTCGTCACGTCGCCAATCGGTCAGACCCACCGACAGCGTCACCGCGAGCGGCTCGCCGGCGCCGCTCTCGCCGTAGGTCAGCGGCATCTTGATCAGCTCTTCGGCGCGCATGCGCGCCGCCTCGGGCGTGGCGCCGGGCAGCGCGAGGATGAACTCTTCGCCGCCCCAGCGCGCACACAGATCGCCCGGCCGCAAGTGGTTCTTCAGCGCCCAGCCCAGCACGCGCAGCGCTTCGTCGCCAGCAGCGTGACCATGGGTGTCGTTGACGCGCTTGAAGTGGTCGATGTCCATCACCATCAGCGCCAGCGGCGCGTTGTCGCGCTGCGCGCGCTGCACCATGCGCCGCCACGCGTCTTCGAAGGTGCGGCGGTTCGGCAGGTCAGTCAAGACGTCGGTGTTGGCCTGTGCCGCCACACGGCGCAGCAACTGGCTGACGTGCAGGCTGATCAGGCCGTAGCCCTGCAGCAGATGCGCCAGGCTCAAGGCCATGACGAACATCACCTCGCGCGTGTAGTTCGCGTCCAGCTCGCCCTGCACCGGCGCCACTGCGTTGACGGTCACGCGCAGCAGCGACAGGCCAACCAGCAGCAACTCGGCCACGAGCGCCATGACGCTGAGCACGGTGCCTTCGCGGCGGGCGTGGCTGACGATCAGCCAGACGCATGGGGCGGACAGCAGCGCGATCAGCGCCGAGAACACCACGACGCGCTGGCCGAGGTGCGCGGACGGGTCGTCGACGCCGACGGAGAACCAGCCGATCGCCGCCAACGACACCGCCATCAGCAGCGCCAGAAGCCGCCATGGCACCGGCTCCTGCATGAAGCGGCACAGGCCGACAAAGATGCCGGCGGCGCCGAGCGCTGCCAGCGCGTTGCCGAAAAAGTCCGAAGCCAGCGGCGGCACGATGCCGCGCAGGCCGATGATGGCCACGCCGGTGACGACCAGGAAAAAGCTGATGGCCCAATCGCGCAGGTAGGTTGAAGGGTCGCGCAAGGCAAGCAAGGCCATCGCCGCCGCGTTGACCAGGCTCACCATGGCGGTGAACAGGAGCGCAGTGGCCATGTCGAGTTGCATGTCAGTGGCGCCCGGCCGTCCGAAGCCACTGACCGCCCCAAGGGCCACGAAGGGGCCCGTGCCAGGCCCGGGGGGCAGGAGCGAAGCGACGTGGGGGTTGTCTCATCCCTGCCTCAACGTGTCCGGTAGTGATAGCCGTAGCCATCGGCGAAGCCGAGCTTGGCGTAAACCGCGCGCGCATCGTGGTTGTCAGCCTCGACTTGCAAATACGCACTCTTGGCGCCGCCTTCGCGGGCATTGGTCAGCAGCTTGGCGCACAACGCGTTCGCCAGGCCTTGACCGCGCATCGCTTCGATGACGAAAACGTCATACAGGCCGACGAGATCGCCCTCGCTCGCGCTCTGGCCGCAGGCGACGAGCATGCCGTCTTCGGCACGCTTGATCGCCAGCGCCGTGAATGGCACCGGCGAACCGGCCAGTCGTTCGGCGTGCGCGGCGCGCTGTGCCAGCGGAGAGCCGCGAAACGCGCCGACAGCCTCAGCCATCGGTGCGTGACCGAGCACGGCCCACATCAAGCCTTCCGGCAGTACGGGCGGCCGCAGGTGCGACAGTTGCGGCGCGAGCATCACACGCGTGTCGTCGATGGCGCCGAAGCCGCGTGCCGCCAGCTCGCCGTCGAGCCCGGCCGGCCGCGTGAACGGCGTGATGCGCACCACCATCGGCAACTCCGCGGCGGCGAAGACGCCCTCGGCGCGCGCCAGCTTGTGCCCGACCGACAACCGGCCGCTGGCCACGGCGTTGATGCAGCGCGCGCGCTTGGCCTTGCCCGGCGAGAAGCGCACCAGCCAGCCGTCGAGCCACAGCTGTTGTGGGGGTGCGCTGGCATTGAGGCCCGCGTCTTCGGCGAGGACCAGCAGCTTGCGGTCGAAGTCGGGGTTGAGGCCGCGGTTGCCCGCAAGGTTGGCGGCCAGCCGGTCAGCGCCGTCCATCAGCCCAGTTGCTGAGACCGGGCAACCATCTCGGCTGCAAACGCGATGTAGGCCTGCGCGCCGCGCGAACTCGGGTCGAAGACGACGCCGGCCTGGCCATAGCTGGGGGCTTCGGCCAGACGCACGTTGCGCGGGATCACCGCGTCGAAGACCTTGTCGCCGAAGTGCGACTTCAACTGTTCGCTGACCTGCTGCTGCAGCAGCATGCGGTGGTCGAACATCACGCGCAGCAGGCCGATGATCTGCAACTGCGGGTTCAGATTCGCATGCACCTGGCGGATGGTGTTGACGAGGTCGGTCAGGCCCTCGAGCGCAAAGTACTCGCACTGCATCGGCACGATGACGCCGTTGGCGCTGCACAGG